>NZ_ASSI01000125.1:0-75896 GCF_000466765.1 Burkholderia sp. AU4i
CCGGGACGATCCGGCGCGGCGCCACGCCCGACGACGATCGCGCACTCGGCGCGGCCCTGATGGCTTCCGCCAAGGAGCGGCTCGAACACGCGCTCGTCGTCGACGCGATCCGCGCCGCGCTCACGCCGCTGTCGCGTGCGCTCGACGTGCCCGCGGAACCGTCGCTGCACCGGCTGCCGAGGCTGCAGCACCTGAGCACGCCGATCCGCGCGACGCTGAACGCGGACGCGACGCTCCTGCAGGTCATCGCGGCGCTGCACCCGACGCCGGCGGTGGCCGGCCATCCGCGCGACGCGGCGCTCGACCACATCCGCGCGCATGAAGGATTCGATCGCGGCTGGTATGCGGCGCCCGTCGGCTGGATCGACGCGCACGGCAACGGCGACTTCATCGTCGCGCTGCGTTCCGCGCTGGTCGACGGCGGGGCCTGCCGGTTGTTCGCGGGCTGCGGCATCGTCGCCGATTCCGAACCGGTCAACGAATATCAGGAGACCGAACTCAAGTTGTCGGGCATGCAGGCGGCGATCCGCGTGCGTGATGTGGGGATGGAGGCGGCATCGGGTGCGCATGACCCGGCACGGGTGTCGGCTTCGTCGACGGTCGAGTGACACCGCGGCGCGGCGGCCGCGCGCATCACAACAGCGGCAGCGTGAGCCGGATATGCTCGGCGAACGCCGCCGTCAGGTGCGACGGCCGCTTGCGATCGAACTTCAGCGTAATGCCCACGGCAGGCAACGGCGGCAGGCGCGGATCGCCGGTGACGATCGCCAGGTCGGCCGGTACCGCCGTCTGCGTCATCACCGCGAACGCCTGCCCCGAACGCACCAGCGCGATCAGCCCCGCGAGACTGCTGCTCGCGTATGCGACACGGTAATGGCGGCCGGCGCGCTCCAGCGCCTCGCAGGCCGCGATGTGGTCGAGCGTGTCGCGATCGGACAACGCGAGCGGCAGCGGATCGAAATGCCCGGGTTCCAGCCCCGGATAGCCGATCCAGACCAGTTGCTCGCGGCGAATGATGTCGTCGTTCGCGCCGTCGTCCGGCAATGAAATCATCGCCAGGTCGACCGCGCGTTTCTCCAGCTGTTCGACGAGACGCGGCGTCGGCCCGCACACGACCTCGACGATCGCCTGCGGATGCTGGCTCGAAAACTGCCGCAGCAGCGACGGCAGCCACACCTGCGCGTAATCGTCCGGGCACCCGAAGCGGATCGTCCCCGACAACCCCGTGCCGCACAGGTCGGCCATCGCCTCGTCGTGCAGCCGCAGGATGCGCTGCGCATGCACGAGCAGCCGCTCGCCCGGATGCGTCAGCACCACGCCGCGCCCGGTGCGCTGGAACAGCGGCTGGTCGACGGCCTCCTCGAGCCGCTTCATCTGCTGGCTGAGCGCGGACTGGGTGCGGCCGACACGCGCGGCCGCGCGGCTGAGCGCCCGCACCTCCGCGATCACGACGAACGAGCGCAGCAGGTCGATTTCAAGCGAAAGCCCCAAGGTATTAGCTCCTTTTCTACCTTGCATAAGAACTATTCGTTTCCATCAAACCAGACACACGCCTAGACTGCAAGCGATCCCTGCCCCTTGCCCGGAGAAGCCCGATGTCCCTGAACGACGACCCGACCTTCTGGCGCAACGCCAGGCAGCACCTGGTCCGCTACGGCGGCACGTTCGAGCCGATGATCATCGAGCGCGCGAAAGGCAGCTTCGTCTACGACGCCGACGGCCGCGCGATCCTCGATTTCACGTCGGGCCAGATGAGCGCGGTGCTCGGCCACAGCCATCCGGAGATCGTCTCCGTGATCGGCGAATACGCGGGCAAGCTCGACCATCTGTTCAGCGGGATGCTGTCGCGGCCGGTCGTCGACCTCGCCACACGCCTCGCCGACATCACGCCCGACGGGCTCGATCGCGCACTGCTGCTCAGCACCGGCGCGGAATCGAACGAAGCGGCGATCCGGATGGCGAAGCTCGTCACCGGCAAGTACGAGATCGTCGGCTTCGCGCAGTCGTGGCACGGGATGACGGGCGCCGCCGCATCGGCCACGTACAGTGCCGGCCGCAAGGGCGTCGGCCCGGCCGCCGTCGGCTCGTTCGCGATCCCGGCACCGTTCACGTACCGGCCGCGCTTCGAGCGCGACGGCACGTACGACTATCTCGCCGAACTCGACTACGCGTTCGACCTGATCGACCGCCAGTCGAGCGGCAACCTCGCCGCGTTCATCGCGGAGCCGATCCTCAGTTCAGGCGGGATCATCGAGCTGCCGGAAGGCTATATGGCGGCGCTCAAGCGCAAGTGCGAGGAACGCGGAATGCTGCTGATCCTCGACGAGGCGCAGACCGGCGTCGGGCGCACCGGCACGATGTTCGCGTGCCAGCGCGACGGCGTGACGCCCGACATCCTGACGCTGTCGAAAACGCTCGGCGCGGGGCTGCCGCTCGCGGCGATCGTGACGTCCGCGGCGATCGAGGAACGCGCGCACGAACTCGGTTACCTGTTCTACACGACGCACGTGTCGGACCCGCTGCCGGCGGCCGTCGGCCTGCGCGTGCTCGACGTGGTGCAGCGCGACGGGCTCGTCGCACGGGCGAACGTGATGGGCGACCGGCTCCGGCGCGGCCTGCTCGACCTGATGGAACGGTTCGACTGCATCGGCGACGTGCGTGGGCGCGGGCTGCTGCTCGGTGTCGAGATCGTCAAGGATCGCCGGACGAAGGAACCGGCGGACGGGCTCGGCGCGAAGATCACGCGCGAATGCATGAACCTCGGGCTCAGCATGAACATCGTGCAGTTGCCCGGCATGGGCGGCGTGTTCCGGATCGCGCCGCCGCTGACCGTCAGCGAGGAGGAGATCGATCTTGGCCTGTCGCTGCTGGGGCAGGCGATCGAACGGGCGTTGTAACGGCGCGCGGTAACGCCCTTCCCCGCATCACGCATTCCGTCGCGCCGGCTCGACCGACCGGCGCGACGAATTTCCGATCGATCAACGCGCCTCGGCCGCCCACGCCTCGGCATCCGCGCCGGCCGGAATGCGCATCGGGCTCGACGGATCGGTCGCCGCCCGCCATACGGCTTCGGCGACGTCCTGAGCATGGGTGATCGGCCCCGATGCATCGAGCATCCGCGCGACGGCCTTCCCGACAAACTCCGCATACGCTTCATGCTCGAAGCCGTGCATGTTCGCGCGCGCGTTGTCGCCGAAGCGCGTGTCGGGCGCCCGGCCCGGCAGCACCAGATGCGCGCGCACGCCGAACGGTTCGAGTTCGACCGCCATCGATTCGGTGTACGCATTGACCGCCGCCTTGCTCGCGCGATACGCGCCGACCAGCGGCAACGCCTTCAGCGTGACGCTCGACGTGACGTTCACGACCACCCCGGCCCCGCGCGCGCGAAACTGCGGCAGCACGGCCTGCGTGAGCGCGATCGTGCCGAGCGTGTTGGTCTCGAATAGCGCACGCACCGTATCGAGCGGCATGAGCTCGGCCGGCGCGGCCGCGCCGAAACCCGCGTTGTTGACGAGCACGTCGATCGGGCCCGCCGCGTCGACCGCGGCACGGATGCTGTCCGCGTTCGTCACGTCGAGCGGCAGCACGCGCAGGTTGGCCGACGGCGGCAGCACGTCCTCGCGCGGCGTGCGCATCGTCGCGACGACTTGCCAGTCGCGAGCCAGGAAATGGCGGGCGATCTCGAGGCCGAAGCCGGAGGAACAGCCGGTGATCAGTACGGTCTTCATGTGAACTCCTGTGATGTGTCATGTGTCGGGCAGGTGTTCGTACGATAGATGGCCGGATCCGTATTCGCTACAATCGAAAATCCGCTTTTCTTTTGCGAGAGTCCGGCGATGATCGACCCGCTGACCGAAGTCGTGACGCTGTTGCAACCGGGCGCGCGGTACTCGAAGTACGTGCGCGGCGCGAGCCCGTGGGCGATCAGCCGCACGGTCGCCGGCGAACCGTTCTACTGCGCGATCCTCGACGGCGGGTGCCGGATCGCGATCGACGGGCACGCACCGATCGAACTGTTGCCCGGCGACTTCATGCTGATTCCGGCGGCCCAAGGCGTCGCGATGTCGAGCCTCGAACCACCGGCACCGGGCGTCGAAACCGCGCCGCCAGTCGCGCTCGACCACGGCGAATACCGGATCGGCGACGCCGCCAACCCGGTCGACACGCGGATGATGGCCGGCAACTGCAGCTTCGGTTCGCCCGATGCATCGCTGCTGGTGTCGCTGCTGCCGCAATTCGTGCACGTGCGCGGCGAACCGCGGTTGACCACGCTCGTGCAACTGGTGCGCGACGAATCGCGTGCGCAGCGGCCGGCCCGCGAGATCGTGCTGGCGCGCCTGCTGGAAGTGCTGCTGATCGAGGCGCTGCGCTTCACGTCCGGCACGAACGCGTCGCCCGGCCTCGTGCGCGGGCTTGCCGACAGCCGCCTCGCAGCCGCGATCCGGCGGATGCACGAACGTCCGGCGCACCCCTGGACGGTCGTCGAGCTGGCAAAGGAAGCCGCGCTGTCGCGCTCGACGTTCTTCGAACGCTTCAGCCGCGCGGTCGGCGTCGCACCGATGGAATACCTGCTGACATGGCGCATGGCGCTCGCGAAGGACCTGCTCCGGCGCAACGAGGGCCGTATCGCGGAGATCGCGGGGCGTGTCGGCTACAGCTCGGCCAGCACGTTCAGCGTCGCGTTCACGCGGCACGTCGGCCGGCCGCCCGCGCAATATGCGCGCGACGAACAGGCGACGACGAACGACGCGTGAATGGCCGGGGCCGGGGCATCCGGCAGCGCGTGAGCGGGCGGCATCGGCGTACACTGCAGGACACGTCACGACGCGGCACGAAACGAGCGATGGAGAGGGACACGGCGACGAACGGCAGCGACACGCGCGACCACTGGCTCGTCGCTCGGCGCGATGCGGACACCGGCATCGAGAGCCTGCATGCGCATTTCAGCGGTCATGCATACGATGCGCACGATCACGACGACATGCTGGTCGGCTTCACCGAACAGGGCGTGCAGCAATTCCAGTGCCACCGGTCGGTGCATACGAGCGTGCCGGGCCGCGCGATCCTGATCGAGCCGGCCGCGCTGCACGATGGCCACGCGCCCGAAGCCGGCGGCTTCACGTACGGAATGCTGTACCTCCCGCAGGCATGGGTCGAGCGAGCGGCACGCCGGCTGGACCTGCCGGGCCTCGGCGGCGTCGAAGCCGCGTTCGGCCACACGCTGGTCGACGATCGCGGCCTCGTCGACACGATCCGGCAGGCGTTCGTCGCGCTCCACGGCAACGAGGGCAAGCTCGCACGCGACCAGGCGCTCGACCGCCTGCTGACGCGGCTCGGCGGCGAATTGCGCGCCCCGCTTGAGAGCAGCGGCCATGCCGTCGCGCCCGCGATTGCCCGCGCGCGCGATCTGCTGCATGCGCGCATGAGCGACGATATCGGCCTCGACGCACTCGTCGATCTCACCGGGATCGACCGGTTCCGGCTGACGCGGCTGTTCCAGCGCGCGTACGGCACGTCGCCGCACGCATACCTGGTGCGCGTGCGGCTACGCGCCGCGCGCCGCCTGCTGGCCGCCGGCCGCACGCCCGCACAGGTCGCGGCCGACGTCGGCTTCGCCGACCAGAGCCACCTCGGCCGCTGGTTCCGCCGCGCATACCGGATCACGCCGGCCGCGTACCGGCAGATGTGCACAAACGTTCCAGACTGATCGCACGCGGCATCCGATCATGTGCGCTTCAACGAGGAGCAATCATGTTCGATACCAAGGTGGCGCTGATCGTGCGCGACGATCTCGCGGCGTGGCAGAAACTCAATGTCGTCGCGTTTCTCGCGACGGGCGTCGCGGCTGAAGCGCCCGAAGCGCTCGGCGAGCCTTACGAGGATGCGGCGGGACGCCGCTACGGCCGCATGCTGGGCCAGCCGATGCTGGTGTTCGCGGCCGATTTGAACGGCCTGCAGGCCGCGCACCGGCAGGCGCTGTCGCGCGAGCTCACGATCGTGCCCTACGTGCACGCGATGTTTTCGACCGGGCACGACGCGGCCAACCGCGAAGTCTTTCGTGCCGGCGATGCCGAGCATCCCGACCTCGTCGGGCTGGCGCTGCGCGGGCCGAAGAAGGCGGTCGACAAGGCCGTGAAGGGGCTGGCATTGCATACGTGAACACCCCGGCCGCCCCCGCATCCCGGATCAACGATGCGCGAGCACGTTGACGAGCTTGCCGAACGGATCGCGCACGTAAAACCGCCGCACGCCCCAAGGCTCGTCAGCCGGGCCGTATTCGACGGGAATCCCCGCCGCATGCACGCGTGCGAGCGCTTCGTCGACGTCGTCGACCTCGATCGACAGATCGGGCGTCGGCGTACCCGCCCCGCCATGCGATGCGAAGCTGATCTGCACGTCCATCTGCTCGGCATTGCCATAGGTTGCGATCCAGCCGTGGTCCATCAGCACGTCGAGGCCGAAGATCCGCTGGTAGAAGCGCTTTGCGTCGTCGACTGATCGTGTGTCGATATTGGCGACGATCCGTTTGACCTTCATCGGATTCCTTCACAGGTCGTGACAGTACCGCGACGCTACACCGGAATCGCGTGCACAACCAGCGCGTCAGCGCCCGGCCGCTTCCATCCTGGCACGCCGGGCCCGGGTGGCCCGCTCGCCTGGCTTGCCGGCCAGCCACACACCGATCGCGACGACGACGATGCCGAGATAGGTCGACACCGCGATGCTGTCGCCGAACATCCACGCGGCCCAGGCCAGCGTCACGGGCGGTTCGAGATAAACGAGGGTCGCCACGCGCGTCGCGGGCATGCGCTTGAGCAGCGCCCACAACGACAGGTAGGCGATGAAAGTCGAGAAAACCGTCAGCCACACGACGGACACCCACACATCCGGCTGACGGACGACGGCAATCGCGCCGCGCTGCAATTTGCGCGACGTGCTGAAAAGCACGTTCAGGATCGGCCAGGGTAGAAAAGGCATCGGCAGGTCGAGGTCGAGGCCGAACCGCTGCCGATGGAGGTGTTTCGCGTCGCCGCCAGTCGTAGCCGGATCAACTACGATCGAAGCCGAATCGGCTACACCATTCGCGTAGACCGCCGGCCCGTTGCAGGCCGGCGGCTTCCTTCATCAACCGCCGAGGTACGCTTGCTTGATCCGGTCGTTCGCGAGCAGGTTCGCGCCCGTATCGGCAAGCACCACACGCCCCGTTTCGAGCACGTAGCCGCGATCGGCCACACCGAGCGCCTTGTTCGCGTTCTGCTCGACGAGGAACACCGTGACGCCCTCGTCGCGGATCGTCCGGATGATGTCGAAGATCTGCGCGATCACGAGCGGCGCGAGGCCGAGCGTCGGTTCGTCGAGCAGCAGCAGGCGCGGCTTGCTCATCAGCGCACGGCCGATCGCCAGCATCTGCTGCTCGCCGCCCGACATCGTGCCGGCCCGCTGCGTCGCGCGCTCCTTCAGGCGCGGAAACAGCTTGAACACGTGCTCGATGCCGTCGTCGATCTCGTGACGGCTCGCGAAGAAGCCGCCCATTTTCAGGTTCTCGAGCACCGTCAGGCTCGGGAACACGCGCCGCCCTTCCGGCGAGATCGCCATCCCCTGCCGCATGATCTGGTGCGTCGACATCGCGGCGATGTCGTTGCCCTCGAACAGCACGCGGCCCGACGATGCGCGCGGCGTGCCGCACACGGTCATCATCAACGTCGTCTTGCCGGCGCCGTTGCTGCCGATCAGCGTGACGATCTCGCCCTTGTTCACCTCGATCGACACGCCCGCGAGCGCCTCGACCGCGCCGTAGTGCGTATGGACCTGTTCCAGCTTCAGCATCACTCTTCCCCCAGATACGCCTTGATCACGCGCGGGTCGTTGCGGACCGCTTCCGGCGTGCCGATCACGATCGGCCGGCCGTGCTCCATCACGAGGATGCGGTCGGACACGCCCATCACGAGGCTCATGTCGTGTTCGATCAGCAGCACCGACACGCCGAACTCGCGGCGCAGCTTGTCGATCAGATGCTGCAGTTCGACCTTCTCCTGCGGGTTGAGGCCGGCCGCCGGCTCGTCGAGCATCAGCAGGCGCGGCTCGGTGATCATGCAGCGCGCAATCTCCAGACGCCGCTGATGCCCGTACGACAGCGTGCCGGCCGGCCGGTTGGCGACCGACGTCAGCCCCATCCGGTCGAGCCACACCGCCGCGCGCTCGAGCGCTTCCTTCTCGGCACGGCGATACGCGGGCGTCGAGAAGAGGCCCGGCAGCAATCCCGCCTTCACCTTGCGGTGCTGCGCGACGAGCAGGTTCTCGACGACGGTCAGCGACTTGAACAGGCGGATGTTCTGGAACGTCCGCACGAGGCCCTTCAACGCGATCTTGTGGCTCGGCAGCCCCGCGATCGCGTGGCCGTCGAGCACGACGTCGCCGCCGGTCGGCTTGTAGAAGCCGCCGACGCAGTTGAACACCGTGGTCTTGCCCGCGCCGTTCGGCCCGATGATCGCGAACACCTCATCACGGCGCACGTCGAAATCGATCCCGTCCACCGCGAGCAACCCGCCGAAGCGCATCTGCAGCCCGGCGACCTTCAACAGTTCTGCATGTGCGCTCATCGCGGCAGCTCCACGTGGGGACGGCTCGCGGGCAGCAGGCCCTGCGGACGCCACATCATCATCAACACCATCACCAGACCGAAGATCAGCATCCGGTACTCGGCAAAGCCGCGCGCGACTTCCGGCAGCACGGTCAGCAGGATCGCCGCGAGAATCACGCCGAGCTGCGAACCCATCCCGCCGAGCACGACGATCGCGAGAATCAGCGCCGATTCGATGAAGGTGAACGATTCAGGATTCACGAGGCCCTGGCGTGCCGCGAAGAACGCGCCGCCGATGCCCGCGAACGCCGCGCCGAGCGTGAACGCCGACAGCTTGATGCGTGTCGGGTTCAGGCCGAGCGAACGGCACGCGATCTCGTCGTCGCGCAGCGCTTCCCACGCACGGCCCATCGGCATGCGGATCAGGCGGCTCGTGACGAACAGCGTGAAGCCGACCAGCACGAGCGCGAGCAGGTACAGGAAGATCACCACGTGGTCGCCGCTGTATTCCAGCCCGATCAGTTCGTGGAACGTCTTCGCGCCTTCGACGCTCGCGCTGCGCGCCATCTCGTAGCCGAACACGGTCGGCTTCGGGATGCCCGAGATGCCGTCCGGGCCGCCCGTGAGGCTCGTCAGGTTGTTCGCGAGCAGGCGGATGATTTCGCCGAAGCCGAGCGTGACGATCGCGAGATAGTCGCCGCGCAGCCGCAGCACCGGGAAGCCGAGCAGGAAGCCGAACGTCGCGGCCGCGATCGCCGCGAGCGGCAGGCACTCCCAGAACGACAGCCCGAAGTACTGGTTCAGCATCGCATACGTATAGCCGCCGACCGCGTAGAACCCGACATAACCGAGATCCAGCAGCCCCGCGAAACCGACCACGATGTTCAGCCCGAGGCCGAGGATCACGTAGATCAGCGCGAGCGTCGCGACGTCCACCGCGCCGCGCGAGCCGAAGAACGGCCACACGAGCCCGACCGCGAGCAGCACCCATACGACCGCGCGCTGCTGCCGCGCGCCCATCGCGGGCATCGCCGGCAGCTTCACCGCCGATTTCGCGCGCACGAGCCACGGCTTGAACAGCTGGAACAGGAACACGGCCGCGACCGCGATCCACACCGGCCGCCAGTGCGGCGTGAGCACCACCTGATAGCCGTCGAGCTTCAGTTGCAGCCCGAGCACCGGAATCGTGAGGATCGCCGTCAGGAACGCGGCGGCCACGGCATTTTTCAGCGCCTGGCCGAACGAAGCGTCGGCGGCCGGGCGGCGAACGGAAATGACTGTACTCATCTGCGTCTCCGTCAAACCTTTTCGATGTCCGACTTGCCGAGCAGGCCGGTCGGGCGGAAGAGCAGGATCAGCACGAGCAGGCCGAACGCAACGACGTCCTTGTACTCGGCCGGCATGTAGCCTGCGGCGAAGGTTTCAGCGAGGCCCAGCAGCACGCCGCCGAGCATCGCGCCCGGGATGCTGCCGATCCCGCCGAGCACCGCGGCGGTGAACGCCTTGATGCCCGCGACGAAGCCGATATACGGGTTCAGCTTGCCGATCGTCAGCCCGATCAGCACGCCGCCGACGGCCGCCAGCATCGCGCCGAGCACGAACGTGAACGAGATCACGCGGTTCGTGTCGATGCCGAGCAGGTTCGCCATCTTCATGTCCTCGGCGCATGCGCGGCAGGCACGGCCCATCCGCGAATGCGAGATGAACAGCGTGAGCGCGATCATCAGCACGACCGTCACGCAGACGATCAGCAGGCGCGCATACGGGATCGTCACGTCGAAGTCGCCGCCGAGATGGATGTCGAACGCGCCGGAGATCAGCACCGGCACGGACACGTCGCGCGCGCCCTGGCCGATCTGCACGTAGTTCTGCAGGAAGATCGACATGCCGATCGCGGAGATCAGCGGCACGAGGCGCGGGCCGCCGCGCAGCGGCCGATACGCGACGCGCTCGACCGCGAAGCCGTACAGCCCGGTGACGATCACCGACACGATCAGTGCGGTGCCGAGCACGAGCGGCAGCGGATAACCGGCGGAGATGCCGATGGCCGTGAGGGTGACGAGGCCCACGTATGCGCCGATCATGTAGATCTCGCCGTGGGCGAAGTTGATCATGCCGATGATGCCGTAGACCATCGAATAGCCGATGGCGATCAGCGCATAGATCGCACCCAACGTCAGGCCGTTGACCAGCTGCTGGGCGAATTGCGGAAAGAAGTCAGTCATGTGCGGGAAGCTCCCGTTGGCGCTGTGTCGCGTACCGCGCCGGATCACGGCATTCGGCCGCGCGCAACGCACGGTGTCGTCTCGGGCCGCCTGCCGGCCGCGCACTGGGGACATGCGCGGCGCGAATGCACACCGGCCCCGTCCGGGTTTCGGACAGGGCGGATGCGTGGGCGGGTACTCCGTATTACTTGGCGGCGGTCTTCGTCGCGTCCTTGTGCCACGTGTACACGACGAACTTGAACGCCTTCAGGTCGCCCTGCGCGTCATACGCGACCTTGCCGATCGGCGTGTCGAACGTCGTCTTGTGCATGTACGCGGCGACCTTGGTCGGGTCGGTCGTCTTCGCACCCGCGATCGCGTCGGCGATGATCTTCACCGCGGCGTACGACGGCATCTGGAACGGGCCGTTCGGATCGCGCTTCTTGTCCGCGAACGCCTTCACGAGCGCCGCGTTGGCCGGATCGGCGGAGAAGTCGGCCGGCAGCGTGACGAGCATGCCTTCCGAGGCCGGGCCGGCGATTGCCGTCACGTCCTTGTTGCCCACGCCTTCAGGCCCCATGAACGTGGCCTTCACGCCCTGCTCGCGCGCCTGGCGCAGCAGCAGGCCCATTTCCGGGTGGTAACCGCCGAAGTAGACGAAATCGACGCCTTGCGACTTCAGCTTCGTGATGATCGCCGAGTAGTCCGAATCGCCGGCGTTGATGCCTTCGAACAGCACGACCGGGATCTTCGCGGCTTCGAGGTCCTTCTTCACCGACGATGCGATGCCCTGGCCGTACGACTGCTTGTCGTGCAGCACCGCGACCTTCTTCGGCTTCACGTTGTTGATGATGAAGTGCGCGGCGGCCGGGCCTTGCTGGTCGTCACGGCCGATCGTGCGGAAGATGAAGTGACGCTTCTTGCCTTCCGTCAGCTGCGGTGCGGTGGCCGACGGCGTGACCATCACGATGCCTTCGTTCTGGTAGATGTCGGAGGCCGGGATCGTCGACCCCGAGCACACGTGGCCGATCACGTACTTGATCTTCTGGCTGACGATCTTGTTGGCGACGGCGACGGCCTGCTTCGGTTCGCATGCGTCGTCCATCATCACCACTTCGAACTTGTTGCCGCCCGCACCGCCTGCTGCGTTGACCTGCTCGATCGCGGTCAGCGCGCCGGCCTTCACCATGTCGCCGTATTGGGCGACCGAGCCGCTCATCGGACCAGCGATGGCGATCTTCACGGTTTCCGCTTGCGCGGTGGCCGCGCCGGCGGCGAACAGCACGGCGGCGACGGAAATGGACGTAAGACGGGACAGCGTCATCTGGGAGCTCCTCGATGTTGTTTAGTCATACGGGCAAAGGCGGCATGACTTGCGCAATCGAACAGCACCCGGGGCGAGGACATGGGACACGCCCGAGACACATAGAAGACGGAACTCCAGCGGAATGTTGCGTAGCGGGGCCCGGCTCTTGCAGTCCCCGAAGGGGACGTCTGGTTCGGAAAGACATCGTGATGCGTCTTGCATTGCGCAAGCGTTTCGCCTGCCCCGCTTGCCAAACCGCTTGATCGGAGGGGTGGTCCGACAGCCGTTGGCAAGGCAGTCGAAATTATATGGGCGTTTTTAAATCGTCTGTCAAAAATGCCGGTCGACCGAGGGAAAACACGTAGAGAGGTTGTGACAGTCGGTAGCAATGACGGCGCAACCTTGGGGGCCGTGGGGTGCTTGGTGGGAGTGCAATCTGGTTGCTATTGGCGGGGGTTTTTCGGCGCTGTGCCTTGTCGGGATTGGGATTGGGTGATAGGCGATTTTTCGTGGGGTGTAGTTGGGCCGTAAAGGGTCGCATCGTCGTTCTTCAATCGACTGATGATTGGTTTGGCGGGCACCATTGCAGTGCGTTGGGTGGAGGCGCTCAAGCCTTCTGTTTGCCGACGATTCTCGATCATTTGAAAGGTGATTGTTATTTATGTGAAATAATACGAATTCGCCTCTGCAATCCAGCCAGCCTTCCTGCGAGACGCGTCCACCGCGCCTCGCAGTCGCTTCAGGGCCACTTCAACGCCCGCCCGTCGCCCAGCCGCCAGCCAGTGATCTGCCGTTTTGTTCATTGCACATCACCTGATTGGGATCGCTCATGAATCATCCGTTTCGCCTTTCCTCCGCCGCCGCGATCGCGTGCGCGCTTTCTGTTTCTACCGCCAATGCGGCCGGTCGCGATACGCTGACCGATCGGTCGGCCGGTGCCAATGTCTTTCGTTCCGAACGGCGCGCCGCCATTCGCGATGATGGACATACGGCACGCATGAACCGCCGCCGCTCGCAGTACGCCGCGCCCGTGGAACGTAGTCCTTTCGATACGCCGGATACGCGGCCGTTGCGTGTAACGGGCGATGCGCTTGTGGCACCGCCGCCTTCGTCGGAACATGAACCCGAGTTGGTGTTGCCCGCGAATCGGGTCGCACTCGGGGCGGGTGGCAGCGAGAGTTTTGGCCGCGCGGTGCCTGGATACGAGCAGCGTGAGCAGAACTGGAATGAATACCTGCGAGCGAATGGCTCACGGCCGGCGGGTAGTGGCGGATCGTATGCGGCGCAGCGGCCGTACGACGCACCGCGCGGGCCGCATGGTGCGCCGAATCCGTTCGATCCGTCCGTGCCGCAGCCGGAGACGCGGACGTTCTATGACAATGGAGCGGGGACGCATTGCACGGCTACCGGCGGTGCGGGGACGTCGCGGTCTTCTTGCAATATCGCTTGGTGATCCGCTCGTCGCGGGTGGCTTAGGTTGCCCTGCCCGGCGCGCTGCGCGAGTTCGCGCAGCGCGACCGCATCTTGCGGCGTTGCCTTTTATAACTGCGTGATGATCAGGCTGCCGGGCTCGATCAGGACTTGTCCTTTGCGGCGCGGGACAAAACACGCGTCGTTGATCAGCCATATTCCACCGATCTTTATGTACGGAAAGAACTTTTCCGGCTTGAGGTCGGTTTTCGGCGTACCCCACATTTCCTGAATCGTGACGAAACGTTCCGTCTTTGGTGGTCGTGCTTTATGATTCGGCTTAGCCATGGGCAACGCCCACTTAGTTGGCCGCGGTTAGCGGGTCGTGAGTGTTGGTAGCACTTGCGGCCTGCGCTCGTTTACTGCGGCGTTTTAGTGGTTCGGAATCCTTCTTTGTTGGTATTCGGTAGATACAGTGCCTTGATAGGGAGTCGGCGCGTGTGGCACATCCATTCACGCGCTCGGCGTGCACGCAATCATCATCAGTTGGACATTGCCTATTAGACCATCACCGACGCGTATTGAGCTGCACGTTAGCCATTGGGTATAGGCACGCGACTTGGTCAGTCCTCGGTTTATTGCGCGCTTCGAAGCCAATGGGGAGCAAATCGACGCAAGCGCGATCCGTCCCTGACACGACTGATCAGAACGTGACGATTTGAAACGGTTCGGCCTTGGCCACGCGCCACGTATAGCCGCTACCGGTACGGCGGTGAGCCTGCGCTTCCCCTAACGCGAACGCGCATAGCGGTTGCCGTGGTCGTTACGATGGCATCCGCATTAGACATTCGCGCAGGCGCTTAATCAACTCCGGGTTGTCAGTGCAATCGATAGGGCGGATGTTGTCGAGTGCCGGGACGTTCAAACTTATCCACTTCTGCGCCGACTTCGGGCCGGCAACCCAGTAGATCGTGTAAGCAAGATCAAGGTGCCCATTTAGAGCCTTGGCGAGATCTCGGACCTCCGGCAAATCCTTGTATTTCGCGAAAAGATCGGAGAATTTTTTCCAGACATCGTCACCAGCGTAGTACTGTTCGAGCTGATTCAACAGAGCACCCCCAAAAAGAAGCTAGATCGCCATCCTCATGATCATGCGCCAACGGCACGAGCACTACACCGTCACAATTCTGGCTGACTCAGCCTCCCGTATGTGAGTGCATGTGTAGTTGCTCTCGATGTCTTGGACCTCGGCAGATACCAGTCGTCCACCCGTACCGCAGCGATAAGAAAGCTCCATACTCGGTGTGCCAGTCGCCGCGCGGTACGGAATCTTCTTCGGCAACAGCGCGCAAGTATTGCGGTAAACAGTCGGCCGCTGTAGCGCGTGTAGTCGTCCACCGCATCCTTCGGGCGTGTGATTCGGAATCGGTCGAATCGCTTACGATCCGCGCCAATCAGGAAACGCGCTCACGGTAGCTTTCGCACCGGCTTATTCGTGGACGCTTTTTGCCAGGCGAGCAATATTCCCGCCTCTCCGCAAGCGTTGTTGACTTCGGGCAAAGCAGTCGCATCGATCGACCAAATCCACATGCCATTTGAAATGCTTTCCAACGATCCTCGAGAAGAATCAGATCCGATCCATTCTTTCAATGAAAGATCGTTGACGCGAATCTCCAGATGTTCTTCATTGAGAACATTCAGGGGATAAACCATCCTGAGTTTTACTCCTTCGTAGCTCGCCGACCCTGGCGACCTATTAGGAAGCTCCCCGGTGAAAAGAGATGTATTTTCAAAAGGAAAAATTCCAACCAGATTAACACCAGTCGAATATTTGAACGCAATCGAAGAATTTTCCGCATCGTAAGCGATCGCGTATTTAAATCTCACATTAATGGCCGCATGCTTTATAAATTTCACTATTTCTTCACTCACCTCGCCAATTGACCTCCCTATCTGGACATCAACAAATGATAGCCCCTCAAATTCCGGAGCGTTGTGGCCAAATGAAATAACTGGGACGCCACCATTTTCCTCGTCGTTATATACCTGAAATTCAACGACCTCCCCAGCTGCAATCCTGCCCCTTAATTCAGCGATAGACGTTTCACGATCATCAGCAAATCTCTCTCCGTTCCGGACAACGAATTCCAGAAAAACCGCCTTAGTTGCTTCTCCACCAAATTGACGAAACAGGCTTTCAGCCAATGACAGAGCGGACTCGACCTGAGTCGGATCGGTTCCATAAATTACGATTCCAGCGCTCATCTCTTCTCAGACTCCTGATATTGAGGCGAGAACAATTCCGTTCGCGTCTTAGTTGGAAAATTCCGGCTCTTGAAGCTCCGGCGCATCTGGCCCAGTAGATCCGAGGAAGAATCGAATCCGAATTAGCTGTCGCACTTCCCCGCTACGGTTTGTCTTTCGCGCATCTCCAAGGATCATCTCGAAGAGACATCGCTTTCCGGCGCACCGTGCGGCGAGTTCGTTCCTCTCGAATTTGCCCACCACCTGCAAGTAGGCCCTTGCGCCAAAGGCAACGTCTGGAAGCGTATCAAGATTGAGGTAATTTGTATGCAGCACTGCCCGTGATCTACGTTTCGGGCTCGTCATTGACTCATACCTTCATCGTACGACCTAGATCGAACCAATATTTGGCCATGGGAAATCAGTGGATCAACAGTCTGCATGCTAGCTGCTTGAGTATTCGACGGATGCTCTCCGAGAGTTTAATTTCAAGCCGCATGAAATCTCAATGCACCTCCGTCACTGTCTTCAAACGTAACCTACTGGCTGCCTATGGCGGCATTCCAAGCCCGCTCAAAATCTTCTTGTTTAATTTCGTCTTTTAACGAAAGATTAAGATCACCCCTCACTCCATCAAAGAGCAAAAATCCTATATCAGGATTCCAATCCTGTAAGGATGAAGACGCGTAGACCTTTCCACTATCAGGACAGCTGATCTGACGTGCCGCAACACCATTGACAAATTCCGTAAAAATCTCTCCGAAACCACACGGAAACTCCGTCCTAGAGCGAAAATACTCTCTTTTCACGAATAGATCGATCCGCTTATCTTCATTCGACACGAAATGTCAACCGTTAAAAAATCATCAAAACCCACACGAACTCGAAAAATAAGGAAAGCAACGCTGCCTCGCTCGATTCCAGGTCGCTCATGCATATAATTACCTACAATATTCTTTTATAACACCATCATCAAACGACTTACTTCCTGACACCCTACTTCCCAATAAATAATCAACATCCAGCCCACCCAATTCGACACCATTTCTTTTCGCCGCAAAAACAATGGTCAAAAGTGGATAGGAATAATAGTTTGGATTTTCCATTACATCCCAAATCAATCGAGCCCCAACCTCCATCGCATTTATGACCCTAGGCAAATAAATACCTGTCACTTTTTCGCACATCCATCGACACGTCGATTCGACTTCCATCTCGTTCTGCGGCAAGTCAACTGCACCACCGGGATTCGGAGAGAAAGATTTTACTCTCTCCATGGATGTATTCATCGCAAGCACCAACCCCGTAGGTATCCTCGGCTTATACGGGGGATTATTTTTTTTAAAAAAATCCTGAAGATCAGGCGAATCGGCAGCGGCGGAAAGAATGTAGCCATTTGCATTCTTCAGGAATCTGAATCCAATTCGCCCGTTACCCCCACCTTCTCGACCGACAAGAATTTCCCCCTTTGACACCTTAGCACCACTCTCAGTGACCTTTTCCTTGAGAACTTCCTGCAATCTTTTTTCAAAAATCTTCCTTAACTCCGCACTCACCTTGCACACCTCAGAATTTCAGCCATCGAATGGTGCATCGTACGAAATATCACGCCCCCAGGCACCTCACCTATATCTACATTGCCAGCTTCGGTCCAAATTTCCCAGATTTTCCCCGCTGACGACCTAATTACCGCACAACCAATTCCGGCGACCGTATCGATGCCATCCATTCTTTTTGCATCGAACTGTTCCAAATCTTGTAGCAGCCCGCAAGATCAATTTATTCAATGCTCACACTCAGATCCCAGCTACCTGTTGTCATTGATCGCCAGGAATTAAGCTCTTCAAATAGGAAAGAATTTTCCTCCCGAGAGGAGACCCTAAATTCCCATTCAACAATATGATCTCGCCATACTCATCCATCGAAACACCAACATCATGTTCGCAAATATAATTACACAGTGTATCCAGAGCCAAGGGCGCCTCATTGAAATCGATATATCCTAACGCAAATCTTATTTCATTTTCGGAAAGACGGCCATTAAACCCCTCTCCAAGCACCCTCAATCTCTCCAAATCTTCCATTTATTTCGCCTCCGGTAAAATCGGAATAGGTTCATTGTCCGGGAATGCTGTCACGATTCGGCCAACAGCAGGCTGATAAACAGTGCGAATTCGCACACCATCTCTCACTTCCCAAGACACCCACGTGGCCGGCTCTCCCGCCTTAGTTAGAGCCCCGCCGGTTCCTGTCTGGGCGTACCATTTGGTGTTCGGAGAATTAACAACGCCGTCAACCTCAGAAATAATCTTTGTTGCATCCCACGATTCTGGAAATACGGTTTTCCCGGGATTACCGGGCCACATATGCCCGCCACTCGTAGGACTATCACCATAGAGGATATGTTTACGTGCTTTTGGATCACATCCAAACAATCCAAGTGGATCAATCCAGCTTATCGGATTGCCATTGGCATATTGATATAGATTAACCCCACCTGCCAGACCGATCGGGTCCGGACTAATATAACGTCCAACGTCAGGATCGTAGTATCGGAACAGGTTGTAATGTAGCCCCGTCTCTCGATCTAGATATTGCCCCTGGAAACGCAGGTTCTGCGGCCGCGGCACGGAACTCGGTCCAGATGCGGTCCCCTGCACTTCACCCCATGCCGGAATTGGCCGCTGTGACTCCCGCACGATCCAATCCTCCCGGACCGCGCTCCCCCACATCTTGTAGCGAGCCTGCCAGGTCAGTTCGCCATCGGCATTGGTCAGTTCCTCCGGCAACCCCGACACATCGTTGTGGAAATAGTAGACCGCATCCCTCGCATCAGCATCGTTAGCCGCCGGCTTGCCCTGATCAATCCGCGCAAGCGGCACATAGCTATCAGCCTCATACAAATACGTCAGCGCTTCCTCACCCTGACGGTCGTGATACGTCTCCTGCACGAGCCGCATACCGTCCCACAGGAAATCCGTACTCGCGTAACTGCCGTTGAGCTTCCGAATCCGCCGACCAAACGCGTCGTATTCAAAATGCGTCGTCGAGATCCCAAGCCGATCCTTCGTCACGACGGTCTTCAACTGGTTCCAGTCGTCGTATTCAAGCGCCAGCTCTTTAGCAGGCCCATGACCACTCACCTTGCGAACCAGCCGACCATAAACGTCATACTCGAAGCGCTTGTCCTCGAACATCTTGAGCCGGTTGTGCTCGACGTAGCCACCCGGGTGATCACTCGACACCAAGTTAGCCGCCGCATCCCAGCGAAACACCTCCGACGGCAATCCCGGCCCCGCCGCCTGTTCAATGCGCCCCGTCGGGTCATACCGGTAGTTCGTCGTCCCATAACGCTGATCGCGCTTCTGGATCACGTCGCCCGCTGCATCGTATTGCCACTGCTTCGCAAGCAGGTCATCAGCCGCATGGCCCCGCTGCGCAGCGTGCCGTGCGCGACGGCCTACCGCGTCGTATCCGAAACGACTGGTCAGCTTGCCCTGCGTTCGCAGCACCTCGCGATGCAGATCATCGCGTTCCATGTCGGCGACCGCAGCACCGTCAACACGAATCTGGTGCACATGTCCCGACCCGTAATGCAGCCAGTCGATCGTGCGCTCACCGGAGATCGTGGTGCTGACGCGATTGCCGAGTTCATCATAGGTATGCGCGAGCCAGCCGGTCGGTGTGTATTCCTCGACGACCTCACCGCGAGCGCCGTATTTCAAGCTGACCCGATTCTTCAGCGACGGGCCGCGAGCAGCCAGCGTGTACAACTCGGCGGATGTGATTCGGCTCGCCTTGTCGTACAGATATTCACACCGCTCATGCGCGGCTTGCTTCGCCGTCAGTCGACCGATCGCGTCGCGCTCGTATCGCGTCTCGATCTGTCCATCCCGGACACTCGTGCCTTGGCCGCACACGTCATATTCGTACGTACGCTTGTGACCATCGAGGCCGATCTGCGCAGAAACCAGATCGCGACGGTCATACTGGAAGCGATACGTCTCGCGATTCTCGTTGGTCAAACTCGCGAGCCGGAACGCATCGTCGTACCCGAATCGCACGACACGATCAGCCGCATCCGTGCGTGATACCAGCAATCCCCGCGGATCAAGTTCATAACGCGTGCTGCGCTGATTCGCATCAACGACCTCGACGAGCCGCCCGGCCGCATCGTATCGAAACATCTGGCGCGCACCGTCGGCCGTCCCGATCCCCGTGACACGCCCCATCGCATCCGTTTCATAGACGGTGGACTGGCCCATCGCGTCGGTCACGCGCGCAAGCGTACCCCGCGCATCGTATGCAAACCGCGTGATCTTCCCGGAACAATCCGTGTACGAGGTCAACTGCGCGCGGCCGTTCCATTCGAGGAACTTGTAACCACCGCGCGCATCGCGGATCGTGTGTACCAACCCGCGTTCATCCCGGTGATACTCGGTCGCGAAGCCCGCCGGATCGCGCGTCATCGTCAGGTTGCCGCGATCGTCGTAGCGATAGATCCAGCGCGAATTGGCCGGATCGGTTTCCGCGACGGGCAGATCGTAGTGCCCGTTCCACTCCGTGCGCTCGACCTGGCCCAGTGCATCGATGCGCTGCGTCTGCCGCCCGCGCTCGTCATATTCGAAGCGGGTCGTGTTCCCTGCCGGATCGGTCGTACTGACCAACTGCCGCATCGCGTTCCATTCGAGGTGCCACACGTGACCTTCGGCATCCGTATGACTCGTCGGCTGCTGATCCTCGTTCCACGTCCACTGCGTCACGCGGCCGATCTGGTCGGTAATCGTCACCGTGCGCCCGGCGAGGTCCGCATTGAACGTGTACGCTTCGCCGTCGTTGGTCCAGTGGCGCACGACACGCGCATCGCGCCCAACCCCCTCCCACGCATAGAAACACTGCAAGCCGCCGCGCAACGTGTGCTGAACCATCAGTCCACGCTCGTACGCGAAACGTCGCGCGATATAGCCGCTGCGGTCGGTAACGGCAACCAGTTCGCCGGCATCGTTGTACGCGTAACGCACCAGCGTATCGGGTTGCTCACCGTCCACACCACGGGTCAGCTCGATCGCGGCAATGCGCCGGGCGTGCGACTTGTCGTAGGCGAACGCCAATACGCGACCAGCGCTGTCATGCAGCCGTGCCGGCCGCACGAACTCACCGGCCACTTCCTGCTCCACCTCGATCCAGTTACCGTTGCGATCCTCGAGACGCCACAGCTTGAGCGTTTCGTTATCCGCATCGCTCCGGGCACGACCGAAATCGCGATACACACCATCGACCGTCTCGACCACATAGTGGCCACCCTCGGTGCAGATCAGGTAAATGCCTTCAGGCACGCTGAAGTGACTCTCACCCGGCGACACGGCCGGGAACACGATATCGCGCCCCTGCTCGTCCCAGTAAGTGATCGACTGAACCTCGCCGTGTTCACGCGCGAGCCGCAGTTCGACGCTGATCGGCACGCTCCATCCCGTCCCGAACAGGCTGTCGGCACGATCATCGAGGCTGCTATAGAAACGCTGCCACACGATCGGCAACGGCCCGGGCAGTACGAAGTCGGTATCGTCCGTGCCGTCGAGAATCTTGCTGCCGGTAATGACGTTGACCGGATGCCCTGCCGACGGCCGCGCCAGGCTCCCCAGCCAGGTACCGAACGCACCCGCCGCAAAATTCACCGCAAGACACGGCACCTTGCTCTTCAGGAACTGCCCCCAGCTCATCTTCCCGCGCCCGCAAACTGCGAGCGCAATACCCAGCGCCGCCCCCAGCCATCCGAGCCGGGTAGCCGACTTCACGTCCCTCACCCGCTGCGTGCCGCCGCCGATGAAAACGTTGTCCGAACCTTCGGCAATCGTCCCGTCGCACGTGGTCTTGTCCCCGACCCGCGCGGCCGGTTGATCGTTGATGTAAACACTCCCCGACCCATCGGCAATCATCTGCGGCCCGGGATGATCGGTACACGCAACGGTATCGAGATCGCCCGGCTTCGCCGCCCGCGCCGCCTTCTTGTTGTTGACGTAAACGTTCCCCGATCCGCTTGCGATCTTGCCCTTGATCTCGGGCGGCACCATCGAATTGGCCAGCGCCTTCGCGCCGTCGTCGATGGCCTCGTTCATCCCGCTCGCTTCCATCAGCGCGCCCGAGCCAACGGCCACGCCGACGCCAATCGCAATCACGAGCGGCGTCGCCAGCCCGGCCGTGCCGATCTCGAGCGCGGCGAGGCCGGCGAATATCAGCCCCTCCATCGCCTCTGCCACCAATGCCCCGACGATGGCGCCGCCGACCACCGATCCGACCGTACCGACCAGTTCACCCAGAAACGACGTGTGCTGGATCGGATCTTCGAAGCGAGCGGCCGCGAAGTTTTCCGCGCTCACGACGCGTCACCCGGCCCGAGCAGGGTCGGTCGCGCCGCGCGCGGCTGGAAACTGGCCAGCATGCGGTCGGCGAT
Source organism: Burkholderia sp. AU4i (assembly GCF_000466765.1). Taxonomy (NCBI): domain Bacteria; kingdom Pseudomonadati; phylum Pseudomonadota; class Betaproteobacteria; order Burkholderiales; family Burkholderiaceae; genus Burkholderia; species Burkholderia sp. AU4i. Next base: position 22,197 of record NZ_ASSI01000125.1, read on the forward strand.
CGCCTGCTGTTCTTCGGTCAGCGGTGCCGCGCTGGTCAGCGTCATCACCAGCACGCGGCCGGCGTCGTCCGACGGAAACATGGTCTGCACCTGATGCCAGAGCCGGCCGTCCCGTTCGTGCGTGGAGTCGATCTGGATACCCGCACGACCCGCCACCGTCACGGGCCGGCGCGCTTTCTCGGTCAGCATCCTGGCATCGCGCGACGCCACTTCCCATTCGCGCGCGACGAACGCGTCGAGATTCTCCCCGTCACGCAAGCGCCCGCGAGCGATCACGAGATTGAGGCCGCCGGGGCCGGCGTTCATCATCAGGATGTTGACCGTACGATCAAGCGCCGCGTCCGGCAGTTCGAAGGTGCCTTCGTGAATTGCGTAGTGCATGGCTGGTTTCGTTCGTTTTATTTGTTGAGATCGATGCGCTTGCCGTTGACCATCACGCCGTCGTCGGTCATCAGGATCACGGAGCCCTTGTGTTCGAGGCGAATGCCTTCCGGCGCGAGCGAGATCGAGCTGTCCATCACCTTCAGCAGGATGCCTCGCTCTGCCATGTAAACCTGCGTGCCGCCGCCCCCGTCCTTGGCCGGCGTCGTCACCTCGACGGTGGTCGCGGTCGTGCTGCGCTTCTCGGCGATCGTCTCGGTCAGGTTGCCCTGCGGAATCTGCTTCTCTTCGCTGCCGGTGGCCACCAGCACGGTACGCATCGGCCCCAGCACCTTGTGCGTCTCGTTGTTCTCGACGACGGTGTTCATGTCCTTCTGCGCGTGCATGAAGAACTCCTGCATGCCGTTCGTGTCGGTCATGCGGATCTCGTTCGACCCCTGCCCCTTGTGCGTCTGGCTCTTGATCCCCATCGTCTGGCCGGCCGCGCCGTGATACGGGTTGCCTTGCTCGCCGTTGAACACGCGGCCGACGATCACCGGGTTATCAGGATCGCCCTGGTTGAACGCGACGAGCACTTCCTGCTTGATCCGCGGAATCGCGGCCGCACCCCAGCCGTCGCCGGCCCACGGTTGCGACACGCGCACCCACATCGAATCGGAGCCGTCCTTCTTGCCGCGCCGGTCCCACGGAAAATGCACTTTCACCGCGCTGCCGTTGGTATAGATTTCCTCGCCCTTCGGCCCGACGACGATCGCCGACTGCGTGCCGTGAATCACCGGCTTCGGCGTGCTGCGCGGCGCGCGATACGGCACCTTCTTCGGCAGCAGCGCAAAGCTGTTGCGGTACGGCAGCTTCGCGCTGTGCTGCGTGTAGTCGTTCACCGCCTCGTGACGCACGTGCAGGATCACGTATTCCTGGTTGTTCTCGAGCACCGGGTGATTCGCCACGGTGACCGCGCCCGCCGTGGTCATGCGCCACGCGTAGCCGCCGCCGGTATAGCGGTGGGCCTGCGCCTCCTCGGCCTCCATCGCAAAGCGGGCGTAGCGGTTGCCGTCGTCGCCGTGGTCGTACAGCGACTGGTGCTCGAACCGCTCGGTCGCGTCGAGCCGCGCATGCTTGAGGTTCTGCGGCCCGGCTTCCACCAGCATCAGCGGCGACGACGGGTTCTGGTGATTGAAGTCGCGGAACGTGACCTTGCCGACGCCGAAGCGCCGGCCTTCGTGCAACTGGTCGATCCCGCTGTCCTCACTCGCCTCGGTGGCCGCGAACGGCACCGTGGCGAGCCCGTCGATCGGGCGGAACAGCAGGTTCGAATCGCCGATTACCAGGATGTGCTTGTCCTTCTCGTAGCGATGCGTCCAGACGAGCCCCTCCTGCTCCATCAGCCGCGCGCAGAAGTTGTAGTAGCTCTCCTGGTACATCACGACATACTCGAGCGGCTTCTGGCTCGTCCGGATGTCGAACACGAAGTCGGAAAACCCGTGCTCCTGGAAGATCTCGGTGAGGATGTCCTGCGCGGTCTTGTTCTGGAAGATCCGGCAGTCGGTCGAGCGCGTCAGGAACCAGAACCACGGCACCGCCGTCAGGTGATACTGCGTGACGTTCCCGGGGTTGCCCGCGCGGTCGAACGATGCCACGTAGCCGTCGAAATAACGGTCGTTGTCGCCGGTACCCGATGCGACGACACGCTCGAGCGTCGACAGGCGCGCCTGCTGGTCGAAGCGGATCTTGACCTGCTGGCCGATCAGGTCTTCCGGGCGAAGGTCGTGGCGATGGGACAGCAGGTCGAGGTGGATCTCGGGCAACCGGTTCACGTGCTCGTCGACGACGGCGGCGCTGACCAGCAGCACATCCGGGCCGAGCGGCGTATCGAGCGTCACGTAGCGGTTGAGCTGGGTCAGGCGCGCGGGGTTGGCGGCACCGTTGATCGCCTCGGCGATCGCGCCGGGCGTCTTGTCCATCAGCGAGAAGCCGGTCTGCGCGAGCTGCATCGCGCGCTGGACGGTGTCGACGTGGCCGGCCAGCCCCGCGAGCGGCCCGAGGCTGCCGGCGACACTCGACGCAACCGGGCCGGCCAGGCCGCCGAGCGCGCTCAACGAGCCCAGCCCGCCGCCGCCCAAACCATTGGGAATACCCCCGTTCGGAGCGAAACTCATTCTTGTTCCTTGCGTATGATCTCAGGTTCCGTAGGCCGGCTGGCCGGCCCGAAGCCCCGATAATGTAGGACAAATTCCGACAGCGCGGAAGCCACTCGCAAACGTTTACGCTCGCGCCCCGAAAACCGGTAAACCAGGCTGACAGCGGGATTCCGGGGCAGGATCGCCCTCGGCGCCCCCATGGTGAGGAAGTACTCAAGGAGCCGGTGGGGCGATTTCGTCCGGGCACGTGAAAGCCCCGGGCTCGAATGCGTCGAGCAACGCCATCCGGGCGTCGAAGACTGCTTCACCCGGTAATGCGCCACGTCAGCATGTCAGGGGCATGACGATCGGCTGCTCGCGGGGAGCAAACACCCGGGATTCCGCGGCACGCGCCGCGCCGCCCCGCCGAAACGAAACCTCACCGCGGCGAAACCACGATCGCCGCCCGCCGATTCTGCGCGCGGCCCGCCGGTGTCCGGTTGTCGCCCACCGGGTCGAGCTTGCCTTTCCCGACGACCGCGATGCGCTTCGGGTCCAGCCCGAGATCGACGAGCTCGATCGCCACCACCTCGGCACGCCGACGCGACAACTCGACGTCGTAGTCGTCCACGCCCTCTTCGTCCGTATAACCGTAGACCCGCACCCCGTTGATCCCGGCCGAATGGAGCGTGCGCCCGATCCGCTCGACGATCCGCCGCACATCGGGCTTGAGGTTGTAGCGATCGAAATCGAACAGGATCGGCCCGGTCGAGCCGAATTCGAAACCCTGCTGGGTTTCCTGGAAACCGGCCGACTTGAGCGCCGTGACCTGCGTCTGCGTCAGCCCGCGATGAAGCGGTGGCGTCTTGCAGCCGCCCAGCGCCATGCACAGCAGCAGCGCGCTCCAAACGCACGTACGCCCGATGCCCACCGGAAACGAGTGGTTCATGTCGCATCCCCTTCGAGTGCGCCCGCGCCGGGCGCGCTTGTTGTCATCCGCGGCTGCGGCCTCGCCCGCAGCGCGAAGCAATCGATCAAACCGGTCCCGCGACACCTTCGGCCAGCTGCCACGAGCCTGGCCGGGCGCGCTTGGCCCGGTACATCGCTGCATCCGCCGCGCGCAGCAAACCGCTCGCGTCCGATGCGTGGTCGGGATACAGCGCTACGCCGGCACTCATCATGGTGGCCACCATGCGGCCGTCGGACAGCTCGATCGACGGCGCCATGCCGGACAAGATCTCATCGGCGATCCGGCACACGCTGCCCGCTTCGGGCACCGCCGCCAGCATCACCGCAAATTCGTCGCCGCCGAGGCGGGCGACCAGATCGGTCTCGCGCACCTGCGTGCGCAGCCGCGACGCGACGCCGATCAGCACCGCGTCGCCTGCATCGTGACCGAGACAATCGTTGATCTCCTTGAAGCGATCGCAGTCGAGATACAGGATCGCGACCCGCTGGCCCGTCGCATTCGCGTCGCCGAGCGCGCGCGCCAGGCGCGACTCGAACTGCACGCGATTGGGCAGCCCGGTAAGCGCATCGTGCGTCGCCCTGTGTTCGAGCGACGCGTTTTCGTCGCGCAGCGTGTTCTGCCAGTCTTCGAATTCGTCGAGCAGCGCATTGAAGTCGTCGCCGAGCTCGTTCAGTTCCGCGATCGCCGCCGGCTCGACACGCCGCGCGAATGCCCGTTCGCGCCGCACCGCGTGCGCGACGCCGGCGAGCGCACGCAGCGGTGCGACGATGTTGCGCAGCAGGCGTTTCGAGCTCACATACGCGCCGAACACGCTGACGGCCAGGCAGCCGAGAATGCCGCCGATGCCGCCGAGCAGGAAGCCGAAGAACTGGTGCCCGCGGCCACGCACGACGACCTTCCCGACGACGATGCCGTCATGCACGACCGGCACCGCGACGGGCCCGGGCAGCGCGACGTCGGCCACGATGCGCTCGAGCCGCGCGATCCCGTTGCCGGCTGGCAACTGCCACGTCGCGAACGGCTGGCCGTTGCTGTCGGTGACGACGACCTGCGCGACGTCTTCCTCGCTCGCGATCATTCCGATCGCCTCGTTCGCCGCGACGCGATCGCCGAACACGAGCGCCGCCTCGACCGTATAACCGAGCGAGCGGGCCAGCAGGTTCAGGTTGTTGCCGGCATACGCACGCAACGCGATCACGGCGACGACGATCAACGACACGGCCGCCATCGCGACGGCGACGAACGCGAGGCGCAGGTGCGCGCGGCGCAGCACGCTTTGCAGCGTGGGGCGCGGCATGCGCGAAGGGGGCAGGTGGAGCAACGGCCGCATCATGGCGCCCCCGGCCGTCGTGCGAGATTCAGCACGTTCGGGTGCACGCGCACGCCGCTGCGCGCCACCGCATCGAGATTGATGTCGAACGACACGCGCTCGCCATCGACATTGAGACAGAACATGCCGCCCGCGGTGCAGGACGGATCGTGCTCCGCGATCGTCAGGACGGGATGGCCGGCCAGCGCGCTCCTGACGCGCGTTCTCTCGTCGTTGTTCAAGGTGCCGAGATACACGACGTCGCACGCGATGCCGAGCGACGGATCGTCGAAACGGACATGCTGCACGTCGAGCAGCGTCGAGCCGGCCTGCAGCGTATCGGTCAGGCCGCGCGCGTAGTCGGGGCGGCCGGTGACGCACAGGTGCAGGCGCACGGGCATGGTCGGCCAGCGCGTGAAGCTGACGATGCCGAGCACGACCTGACGCACGGCGGAGTCGTGTGACGAAACGGCGCGATCGGGTGTCGCCGCGGAATCGGCAGGGCTTGCGGCGGCGGCGATGTGCATGGTGTCGGACGGACCGTCCGTGTCGGCGGGTACCCCCGCGAGCACGGCCGGCGCCGCTCCCAGAACGCAAACGATTGCGAGAAGTGCGTGGCGCGGTGGAGCGGTACGGCCGGGCCGGCCCGTCTTCCGCGCGGCGATCGCCGCCGCGCACGTTGGCGTCGTTGCCGTCGCAAAACCGGCGGCCGCCGCGCACACTTTCGCATCCATGATGGCAACATCCGCTGGCGTCGCTCCGGCGCTGCCTCCCGCCTCCCTCCGTGCGCGAGCAGGCACCGTATCACGCGCACGATTGCTTCATCTTAGGTAAAAATCCGCGTGATCCACCAGTGGGAAACACCCGCTGGGAAGGGGGAGCAAGCACGCTGAATCCGCCTTGCTCGCAACGCCGCGCGTGAATGCGAACATCGTCTTCGATTCAGCGTCGGCGCCGCAGTATTGATCGGCGGATTGGCGCACCGGTTGTATCTTGGATTGCCTCGGTACGAACGGATCGATCGCGGCGGGATGTCTCGCGATGCGCCGTTCGCAATGGCGTGGCGACCACCCGATGAACGCGGCCGCGCATTCCCTCGAACGCGGTCCGTCGCATCCGGTGACGGCCCGCTGCCGAGAAAGCCACTGACGTAGAATGGCCGGCACCGTCGATTCTTACGACGAAACTGCACGTCATCTCACCTCGCTGATTCCAATGAACCTCATCGCCAGGATTTTCGGCGCGCGGCCACCATCCATGGCGCCCGCGCACACGGTCTACTTGCAGCAAGGCCAGGCGATGCCGCTCGCCGACGCGCTGCAGAAGGTCGCCGCGAGCCGCGACGTTGCGCTGCTCACGCAGGCGATCGGTCATTACTCGGGCTATGTTCGCGAAGCGGCGATCGCCCGAGCGGTCGAGCTTGGCGACAGCGCACTGCTCGAACCGATCGCCGCACGCATCAACGACTGGGTGCCCGAAGTGCGGCGCGCCGCGACGAACGCACTCGTCACACTGCTCGCGACCGTGCCGGCCGCGCACTTCGCCGCCCTGCTTCCGTCGTTGCGCCAGCTCACGTCGGCCACGCGCGAAGATCACGGCCCATGGCTGCACGCATTCGAACAGCGGCTGGTGCAGGCAGGCGGCGTCGATACGATCGTCGACGCGATGCACGCCCCGGACTTCCGGCTGCGCCGCGTCGCCTGCCTCGTGGCATTCGATCACCGGATCCTGCCGGCTGCCGAACTGGTCACGCACGGCCTGACCTCCGGCGACATCGTGCTCGCCCGACGTGCGGTGGCGATGCTCGACGACGTGCCGGCAAGCGATCGCATGCGCTGCATCGATCTCGCGGCCGACTCCCCGTTCGGCCCGGTTCGCCGCGCCGCACTCGTTCACGTGATCGACCAGGGCATCGACGACGGCGCCGAGGCGTTCCTGTGGCGGTCAACGCTCGATTCGCAAGGCAGCTTGCGCGCCGCGGCGGCCCGGTTGCTCACCGAACTCGGCCGGAATGTCGCGGACCGCTGCGTTGCGCTGCTCGATACGGGCTCGTTGTCCGGAACTCGGGTTCGCGCGGCGCTGTCGTTGCTCGCCGAACTGCGTGCGCCCGCCGCAATAGCGACGATGGAGCGGTTCTCGACGGATGCGCGCAGCCCGGTTCGTGCACACGCACTCGTGCTGCTAGCTCGCTTGTCGCCATCGATCCGGGACGAGGTGGCCGCGCGCGCGCTGCTGGACCCCGCCCGCAGGATTCGCAAAACCGCGGTGCGCCTGTGCGAGCAAGGCGCATTCGTCTCGCTCGCGCAAATCGAACAGGTGCTCGAGCGATACGGCGATCGCCATGCCGCACGTGCGATCTGCTCACGGGATCAGTGGGACAGTCTCGTGTGCATCGTGCTGATTGCCGCACGCAATGAGCAACCGGACGATCCGGACGACGCGCTGACGCGCGACCTGCAAACGTGGCTGCGCAATCCCGTCTCGATGTGGACGCGCCCCGGCGCGGCGCAGCGCGCGATGCTCGACACACCGCAAGCAACACGCCTGCTGGCGAGGGTCGCACGCGATCATCGCGAGGAGCTGCGCACCCGGCTCCTGGAACACGGAATCGAGATCTGACGCGCGAGCGGCCGACAACTCGCCGCCCGCAACACGCCCCGCGCCGTCGCGAGTATGCTTGCAGTTCGAACGAATTCCCGTTCGGGCGAAACAACCGCCACGATCTCGCGCTCTCCCGGCTAACCGTCACTCACCACCACAGATGGACTTCGACGTCATCGTTCTCGGCGCCGGCATCGTCGGCGTCTCCGTCGCACTGCACCTGCAGGATCGCGGACGCAAGGTCGCCCTCGTCGATCGCGGTGCGCCCGGCGAAGGCACGAGCTTCGGCAACGCGGGGCTGATCGAGCGCTCGTCGGTCGAGCCGTATCCGTTCCCGCGCAGCCCGTTCACGCTGATGCGCTACGCGCTGAACCGCTCGACCGATCTCTACTGGCACAGCGCGTCGCTGCCCGCGTTCGCGCCGTGGCTCGCGCGTTTCTGGTGGGAATCGGCGCCGCTGCGCCACGCGGCAGCTTCACGCGACATGCTGCCGCTGATCGAACGCTGCATCGTCGAGCACGACGCGCTGATCGCACGGGCCGGTGCCGGCGAACTGATCCGCGCGAACGGCTGGCTGGAAGCGTTCCGCACGCCCGCCGCATTCGAACGCGGCGTGGCCGAGGCCGGCCTCACCGCACGCCGCCACGGGCTCGGCATCACGCCGCTCGATGCCGCCGCGCTGCTCGCGCACGAACCGAGCCTCGCCCCCGGCTTCTGCGGCGCGTTGCACTGGCTCGATCCGAAAAGCGTCGTCGATCCGGCCGCGCTCGTCAAAGCGTATGCGCATCTGTTCGTGCAAGGCGGCGGCACGCTGCTGACTGGCGACGCCGCGAGCCTCGACGCACTCTCGCCCGGCTGGCAAGTGAACACGCAGGACGGCACGGCCGCCGCGCCGGCTGTCGTCGTCGCGCTCGGCCCGTGGTCCGATACGGTGTTCGGCAAGTTCGGCTACAAGATCCCGCTGCGCGAGAAGCGCGGTTATCACATGCATTACGCGCCGTCCGCGCGCGGCGTGCCGTCGGCGCCGATCGTCGATCGCGAATACGGCTACGTGATCGCACCGATGAAGCGCGGGCTGCGGCTGACGACCGGCGTCGAGATCGCGCGGCGCGGGCTTCCGCCAACGGGCGTGCAGTTGGAACGCGCGGAACGCGTCGCGCGCCCCGTGTTCGGTTTCGGCGAGCGGCTCGACCCGCAACCGTGGCTCGGCTTCCGGCCGTGCACGCCCGACATGCGCCCGGTGATCGGCCCCGCGCCCGCGCATCGCGGGCTGTGGTTCGCGTTCGGGCACAACCATCACGGGCTGACGCTCGGCCCCGTCACGGGCCGCCTGCTGGCCGAGATGATGACGGGCGAAGCGCCGTTCACCGATCCGGCGCCGTATCGCGCGGATCGCTTCTGACCGCGCAGCGCATCGACGCGCGCTCAGTCGAGCGCGCGCCCGAAGATGCGGATCACTTCGTCGAGGTGCTCGGCCATCGCGCGGCGCGCGGCGTCCGGGTCGCGCGCGCGGATCGCATCGAGGATCGCGCGGTGTTCCAGTTCCGATCGGTGCGGCATGTCGTTCGGCATGTACAGCGACTGCAGCCGCTGGAACATCAGGTCGTACTTGTGCGCGAGCAGCTGCTTGATCATCAGCGCATACGCGGCGTTGTCGCTCGCTTCCGCGATGCGGATATGAAACAGCCGGTCGCCCGGATGCGTGAGCGAGCCGCTGCGGTTGTCTTCCTGGTTGCGCAGGAACGCCTCGTGGATACCTTCGATCTGCTCGTCGGAGCCGTGCTTCGCGGCAAGCGACGCGGCTTCCGGCTCGATCAGCCGGCGCGCCTGCAACAGCGCGAACGGCGGGATTTCGGTATCGAGATCGAGTGCGATGCCGAGTTCGGGATCGATCTCGATGACCGTGAACGGCGCGGCCTTCCCTGCCAGGCCGGGTGCGGGTTCGGGTGCGGCGGCCGTTTCGGGGTGGCGCACCTTCACGCCGTCGCCGACGCGTACGCTGACGAGCCCGCTCACTTCGAGCGCGATCAGCGCTTCACGCACCGACGTGCGCGACACGCCGAACTGTTCGGCCAGTTCGCGCTCGGGCGGCAGGTAACTGCCCGGCGGAAAATCGCCGGACTCGATCATCGCACTGAGCTTGTCGGCGATCTGCTGGTACAGGCGGCGGTTCTGGATCGGCTGGATGGACATACGTTGATGCTGGTGATCGGTTGCATTGCGGACGGCCCGGCGAAGCGCACGGGCCGTTCGCGCCTATTTTATATGCCGCGCTTCGCATCGCCCGGCACCGCGTAACAACGCGCCGCCGTCCCGCCCCACAGCGCGCCGCGCTCGGCCGCCGACAGCCGCGATTCGGCCCAGCGCTCGACGATCGACGCGACTTCGTCATACGACGCGGCCAGCAGGCACACCGGCCAGTCCGACCCGAACATCAGCCGCTGCGGGCCGAACGCGTCGAGCGCCGCGTCGAGGCACTGCTCGATATGCCGGACGTCCTTCCCGCGCAGGCCGCGCTTCCAGTCCGCTTCCGTCACGAGCCCCGACAGCTTGCACGCGACGTGTGGCAGCGCGCCCAGCTCGCGCAACGCGGCGCGCCAGCGCGCGAGCGCCGATTCGTCGCGCTCGAATTCGGCCAGCGCGGGCTTGCCGGCGTGATCGAGCACGAGCCAGTGCGCGTCGTGCCGTGCGCAGAACGCCTGCACGTCCGGCAACTGGCGCTCGAACACAAGCACGTCGTACACGTAACCGTTCGCCTGCAGCCACGCGATGCCGCGGTTGAAGCCGGGATCGGCGACGAACGCGCCGGCGTCGGCTTCGTCCTGCACCTGGTGACGGAAGCCACGCAGCTTCGGGCTGCGCCATTCGGCGACGCGCTCGGCAAGCTGCGGCGCGGCAAGATCCTCCCAGCCGACCACCGCCGCGATGTGCGCGTCGTCGCGGGCGAGATCGAGCAGGAACGCGGTCTCGTCGCGCCCGGCGCGCGCCTGCATCGCGATCGACGCGCCGAGCGCCTGCGCATGCATCAGCGGCCGCAACGCGTCGGGCAGGTAGTCGCGCGCGAGCACCTCCATGCCGGGGCCGATCCACGGATAGTCGGCCGCGCGATAACGCCAGAAGTGCTGATGGGAGTCGATACGCACTGCGCCCATGGTGTCCTCGTGTTCTGCTCAGGCGGCCACTCGCGCCGCCGCGCCGCCGCGCCGCCGCACATGCTACGCGCCGCGCGCGGCGGCGCCGTGGCACGGCGTTCAGTCGTACAGCACTGCCGCGATCTTCGGATCGTCGATATTGGTCTTGTCGTACCAGTAGAAACCGGTATCGATGACCTTCGGCAGCTTCTCGCCCTTGATCGCCTTCACGGCCGCCTCGACCGTCTTGTAGCCGATCCCGATCGGGTTCTGCGTGATCGCGCCGGCCATCAGCCCGCTGCGGATCGCGTCCTTCTGCTGCTTGCCCGAATCGTAGCCGACGATCACGACCTTGCGCTTCATTTCACGCACGCCGTTGACCACGCCGATCGCCGAGCCTTCGTTGGTGCCGAACAGCCCCTTGAGCTTCGGGTACCCCTGCAGGATCGACTTCGTCACCTCGGTCGACTTCAGCTGGTCGCCTTCGCCGTACTGCACGGTCACGACCTGCACCTTCGGGTGCGCCGCCTTCATCCGCTCGAGAAAACCGTCGCGGCGGTCGATGCCGGTGCGGCTCGTCTGGTCGTGCGCGACCACGGCCACTTCGCCCTCGTCGCCGATCAGCGCGGCGAGCTTGTCGGCGGCCAGCGCGGCGGCGGCCTTGTTGTTGGTCGCGGCCGTCGTCACCGGGATGTCGCTGTCGACGCCCGAGTCGAATGCGATCACCGGGATCTTCTCGGCCTGCGCCTTCTTCAGCAGCGGCAGCGCGGCCTTGCTGTCGAGTGCCGCGAAGCCGAGCGCGGCCGGCTTCTTCGCGATCGCGGCCGACAGCATGTCGATCTGCTTGTCGACCATCGCCTCGGTTTCGGGCCCTTCGAACGTCACCTTCACCTTGTAGTCCTTCGCGGCCTGCGTCGCGCCCGATTTCACGGCCTGCCAGAACTGATGCTGGAAGCCCTTCGAGATCAGCGGGATGTAGGCTTCCTGCGCGTGCGCACCGGCCGTGACGCCGACGGCGAACGTCAGCCCGACGATCGCGTTCAACACCTTGCTCCTGATCACTTCGCGTCTCCTTTTTTCGTATCGACTGGAACGACTGGAACGCCGGCCGGAACCGGCGGTGAAGCACATGCCTGCGTGCATCAGCGGCGCCGCCGGCGCAGGATGTCGACGTAGACGGCCAGGATGATGATCACGCCCGTCACGACCGTCTGCCATTCCTGCGCGACCGACATGATGCGCAGGCCGTTGGTCAGCACGCTCATGATGAACGCGCCGATGATGGTGCCGACGATGCTGCCCGCGCCGCCCGACAGCGACGTGCCGCCGATCACGACGGCCGCGATCGCATCGAGCTCGTAGCCCTGCCCGAGCGCCGGCTGCGCGGAGTTCAGCCGCGACGCGATCAGCAGCCCGGCGATCCCGCACACCGCGCCGCTGAACGTGTACACCGCGATCTTCCACGCGTCGACGTTCACGCCGGACAGCCGCAGCGCCTCCTCGTTGCTGCCGAGCGCGAACGTGTAGCGGCCGAAGATCGTGCGGTTCAGCACGATCGACGCGCCGATCGCGACGAGGAACAGGATCAGCACCGCGTTCGGGATCGGCAGCGCCGGAATGAGGTTGCCGATCAGCGAATCCTGCGCGATCGACGTGAAGCCCGGCGTGTCGTTGAAGTAGATCGGCCGCGTGCCCGAGATCACGAGCGACAGCCCCTTGAGCAGCATCATCATGCCGAGCGTCGCGATGAACGGCGGCACCTTCATCTTCGCGATCACGAAGCCCGATACGCAACCCGACAGCGCGCCGAAAAACAGCGCGGCCAGGATCCCGAGCGGCAGCGGCATGCCCCACTTCGTCAGCACGACGCCGGCCATCACCGCGCAGAACGTCATCAGCGTGCCGACCGACAGGTCGATGCCCGACGTGATGATCACGTAGGTACACGCGACCGCCAGCACGCCGTTCACGGCGGTGGCCTGCAGGATCGTGACGAGGTTGTCGACTTCGAGGAAGTTCGGCGACGCGAAGCTGAAGAACACGATCAGCAGCACGAGGCTCGCGAACGCGAGCAGCTTCTGGCGCGCGGCGGGGTTGAAGAAGCGCGACTTCAGGCTCGATGCGCCGGCAGGCGTATCGCCGGACGCGAGGGGCGGAACGGGATGCGTATCGTTGGACATGATCGGATAGGCGTATGGATCGGCGTCTGAATCAGGACAACACGGTCGACTCGCGCTGCGTCGCGAGCTGCATGATCTTTTCCTGCGTGGCGTCGGCCGCGCGCAGCTCGCCGGTCACGCGCCCCTCGCACATCACGAGAATCCGGTGGCTCATGCGCAGCACCTCGGGCAGTTCCGACGAGATCATCACGATCGCCTTGCCGTCGGCGGCCAGCGCGTCGAGCAGCTTGTAGATCTCGCTCTTCGCGCCGACGTCGATGCCGCGCGTCGGCTCGTCGAAGAACAGGATGTCGCAGTCGCGCAGCAGCCACTTCGCGATCACGATCTTCTGCTGGTTGCCGCCCGACAACAGGCGTGCGGGCTGCGCGACCGACGGCGTGCGGATCGCGAGCTGCCGCACATACGCGTGTGCGGTGTCGCGCATCGCGCGCGCGTCGAGAAACACGCCACGGTGCACGAAGCGACGCATGCTCGACATGGCGATGTTGTTCTGCACGTCCATCCCGACCGCGAGCCCGAAGTGCTTGCGATCCTCGGACAGATAGCCGATGCCGTGCTTCACCGCATCGGCCGGCGTGCGGATCGTCACGGTCTTGCCGTGCACGCGGATCTCGCCCGCGTCGATCGGGTCGGCGCCGAACACCGCGCGCGCGACCTCGGTGCGGCCCGCGCCCATCAGCCCCGCGAAGCCGAGGATCTCGCCGCGCCGCAGCGTGAAACCGACGTCGCGGATCGCGCGGCCGCGCGACAGCCCGCGCACTTCGAGCGCGACGTCGTTCGCGGACGTATCGGGCGGCGTGCGGAATTCCGTCGCGAGCTGGCGGCCGACCATCATCGCGATGATCGCGTCCATCGACGTATCCGCCATCGGCACGGTCGCGACGTACTTGCCGTCGCGCATCACGGTCACGCGATCGGCGATCTGGCGCAGCTCGTCCATCTTGTGCGAGATGTAGACGATGCCGACGCCGTTCGCGCGCAGGTCGCGGATGATGCGGAACAGCTCGGCGATCTCCGCGTTGTTGAGCGCGGCGGTCGGCTCGTCCATGATCAGCACGCGCGAGTCGAACGACAGTGCCTTCGCGATCTCGACCATCTGCTGCTTCGCGACCGTCAGCCGGCCGACCGGCGTGCGCGGGTCGAGATCGAGCCGCATCCGCCGGAAGATCGCGGCGGCATCGCGATTCAGCGTGTCTTCGTCGACGAACACGCCGAAGCGGCCGCGCGGCTCGCGGCCGATGAAGATGTTCTGCGCGACGCTCAGGTGGTTCATCAGGTTCAGTTCCTGATGGATGATGCCGATCCCGAGCGCCTGCGCGGCGCGCGGATCGGCGATCTCCACCGCACGGCCGTCCATCCGGATCTCGCCGCCGTCGCGCTGGTACACGCCCGCGAGGATCTTCATCAACGTCGATTTGCCGGCGCCGTTCTCGCCCATCAGCGCATGCACTTCGCCGGCACGCAGGTCGAAACGGCAATCGTCGAGCGCCTGCACGCCCGGGAAGCGCTTGCCGATGCCGGTCAAGGCGATCAGCGGCGGCGCGGCAGTCAGGTTCGGGTCGGGTTGCATGGAGCGCGGCCCTCAGCTGATCGCACGGTCGAGATGCGTATAACCGCCGTCGACGAACAGCCACTGGCCCGTCGTGTGCGATGCGCGTGCCGACAGCAGGAATACGGCCGTATCGGCGATCTCGTCGGCCGTCGTGAAGCGTTTGCCGAGCGGCACCTTGCCGGCGATGCCCGCCAGCTTCGCGTCGGGGTCGTCGAAACCGGCGAGCCAGTTGCGGTAAAGCGGCGTCATCACCTCGGCCGGAATCACCGCGTTCACGCGCACGCCGTCGTCGCGCAACGCAACGGCCCATTCGCGTGTCAGCGCGAGTTGCGCGCCCTTCGACGCGCAATAGCCGCTCGTGTTGCCCTGGCCGGTCACGGCCGTCTTCGACGAGACGTTGACGATCGCGCCGCGCGTCGCCTTCAGGTGCGGCACGCAGTAGTGCGCCATCACGTAGTAGTGGATCAGGTTGCGCTCGAGCGACGCGACGAACGCATCGCGACCGGCATCGAGCCCGACACCGTCGTTGACGCCCGCGTTGTTGACGAGGCCGTCGAGACGACCGAAGCGCGCGACGGTCTGCGCAACCGCGTCGCGGCACTGTGCATCGTCCTGCAACTCGACCGACATGCACGCGGCCTGCGGCTGCTTCTGCACGAGTGCGCGCCAGAACGCATCGTCGGGCGCGTGGCGCGCGAACACCACCGGAATCGCGCCTTCTTCGGCAAGCCGCATCGAGATCGCGGCACCGATGCCCGATGCGCCGCCGGTCACGATCACGACCTTGTGTTGCAGATTCAAATCCACTTCGCGTCTCCGTCGTTCAAGTTGTCGGCGCGCACGACGCGCGTCGCGCGCGCCGTGCCTCAGCCCCGGAACCGGTACTGCTCCAGCGATTCGGGTTTCATCTCGATCGAGAAACCGGGCGCCGTCGGCGGCATGTAGGCCGCGCCGCGCACGATGCACGGTTCGACGAAATGCTCGTGCAGGTGATCGACGTACTCCGTCACGCGCCCTTCCTTCGTGCCGGAAATGCACACGTAGTCGATCATCGACAGGTGCTGCACGTATTCGCACAACCCGACGCCGCCCGCATGCGGGCAGACGGGCAGCCCGTACTTCGCGGCCATCAGCATCACCGCGAGAATCTCGTTCACGCCGCCGAGCCGGCACGCATCGATCTGCACGACGTCGATCGCGCCGCGCGCGATGAACTGCTTGAACAGGACGCGGTTCTGGCACATCTCGCCGGTCGCGACCTGCACGGGCGCGATCGCTTCGCGGATCGTGCGATGCCCTTCGACATCGTCGGGGCTCGTCGGCTCCTCGATGAACCACGGCCGCGCGAACGCCAGCTCGCGCACCCAGTCGATCGCCTCGTCCACTTCCCACACCTGGTTCGCGTCGATCATCAGCTTGCGGTCCGGGCCGATCACTTCGCGCGCGATCGTCACGCGGCGGATATCGTCCTCCAGGTTCGCGCCGACTTTCAGCTTCACGTGGTCGAACCCGGCTTCGACGGCTTCGCGGCACAGCCGCCGCAGCTTGTCGTCGCTGTAGCCGAGCCAGCCGGCCGACGTCGTGTAGCACGGGTAGCCGTCGCGCTCGAGAATCGCGATCCGTTCGGCCTTGCCCGGCGCCTGCCTGCGCAACAGGTCGAGCGCTTCGTCCGGCGTCAGGCAGTCCGTCAGGTAGCGGAAGTCGATCGCGCGCACCAGTTCCTCGGGGCTCAGGTCGGCAACGAGCCGCCATAACGGCTTGCGTTCGGCTTTCGCCCACAGATCCCACACCGCGTTGACGACGGCCCCCGTCGCCAGATGAATCGCCCCCTTGTCGGGGCCGATCCAGCGCAACTGGCTGTCCGACGTGACGTGCCGCCAGAAGCGGCCCATGTCCGCGCGAATCCAGTCGAGGTCGAGGCCGACGACGAGGTGACGCATCGCATCGATCGCCGCGCAGCAGATCTCGTTGCCGCGCCCGATGGTGAACGTGAGGCCGTGACCTTCGAGCCCGTCGCGGTCGGTTTCGAGCACGACGTACGCGGCCGAATAATCGGGGTCCGGGTTCATCGCATCGGAGCCGTCGAGCTGGCGCGAGGTCGGGAAGCGCACGTCGAGGACGCGCATCGATCGAATGATAGGCATGACGAATCGTCCGCGAAAGGGAATCAGGCCTGCACGGTGCGCTGGCGTTGCTCGCCGAGCCCGTCGATACCGAGCGTGATCATCTGCCCGGCGCGCAGATAGACGGGCGGCTTCTGCCCGAGGCCGACACCCGGCGGCGTGCCGGTCGAGATCACGTCGCCCGGCTGCAGGCTCATGAAGCGGCTCAGGTAGCTGATCAGGTGCGGCACGCGGAACACCATCGTCGCGGTCGTGCCGTTCTGGTAGCGATGGCCGTCGACGTCGAGCCACAGCCGCAGCGCATGCGGATCGGGCACTTCGTCGGCCGTCACGAGCCACGGGCCGAGCGGCCCGAACGTGTCGTTGCCCTTGCCCTTGTCCCACGTGCCGCCGCGTTCGAGTTGGAATTCACGCTCCGACACGTCGTTCACGACGCAGTAGCCCGCCACGTGCGACAGCGCGTCGGCTTCCGCGATATAACGACCGCCCTGGCCGATCACCACGCCGAGTTCGACCTCCCAGTCGGTCTTCTCCGAGCCGCGCGGAATCTCGACGTCGTCGTTCGGCCCCGAGATCGCGCTCGTCCACTTGCCGAACACGACGGGCTCCTTCGGCACTTCCATCCCCGATTCGGCCGCGTGGTCGGAATAGTTGAGCCCGATGCAGATGAACTTGCCGACGCGCCCGACGCACGCGCCGAGCCGCGGCGTGCCTTCGACCCGCGGCAGCGACGACGGCGGAATGTCGCGCAACCGCGCGAGCGAGGCCGGCGCCAGCGCATCGCCGGCGAGATCGTCGATCACGCCCGACAGGTCGCGGATGTGGCCCTGCGCATCGAGCAGGCCCGGTTTTTCATGGTGTTTGTCGCCAAATCTCAGCAGTTTCATGTCGTCTTGAACGGAAATGGAAAGTGAACGGAGAAAGGCGCGGTCAGTTCGACCAGCCGCCGTCGATCAAATGGATCGCGCCAGTCGTGAACGACGCCTCGTCGGACGCGAGGTACAGCGCGAGCGCGGCCACTTCGTCCGCGGTGCCGATGCGGCCGATCGGCTGGCGCGCGACGAACGCCTGGCGCACCTCGTCGGCCGACACGTCGCGCATGCGCGCCTGGTCCGCGATCCGCTGCTCCAGCGACGGCGATTCGATCGTGCCCGGGCAGATCGCGTTGCAGCGGATGCCGCGCTCGACGAAATCGGCGGCCACCGCCTTGGTCAGGCCGATCACGGCCGCCTTGGTCGTGCCGTAGACGAAGCGGTTCGGCACGCCCTTCACGCTCGACGCGGCCGACGCCATGTTGATGATCGACGCGCCGCCCGCTTCGAGCATCGCGGGCAGCAGCGCGCGAATCAGGCGATACATCGACGTGACGTTCAGGTTCAGCGAGAACGCCCATGCGTCGTCGTCGCAGTCGAGGATCGAGCCGTGGTGGACATAGCCCGCGCAGTTGAACAGCACGTCGAACGCGCGCTCGTTCGCGGCAAGTGCCGCGACGTCCTGCGCATCGGTGACGTCGAGCCGCCGCGTGGCCAGCCGGCTGCCCGCGCGTTCGGCGTCGGCCTCGAGCCGCACGAGCGCGGCTTCGTTGATGTCGGTCGCCAGCACGTCGGCGCCCTCGCTCGCGAACCGCAGCGCGGTCGCGCGGCCTATACCCTGCCCGGCCGCCGTCACCAGCGCGCGTTTGCCCTGCAATCTCATGAGCGACTCTCCCGAAAAAAACCGACCACCCGTCGGCCGATTGGCACAAAGGACTAAAGGTCCAACCAATCATAGGAGCCGACTTTGCGTTTGTCACGAAATCGGAATTCAGTATTTACCCGGGCGTGGAAATCGGGCGGTCGAGCGAGCATCCGGCATTCGACGGCCCGCCGGCGCCTGTCCCGGGATCCGCGCACACCCAATACCGACGGGCCGTCCAGCCGTTTATCCAGACACGCCCCGGCGCGGCGCTGCGCCAAACTGGCGAAAAAGTCATGTTCGCGTCAGGGTCTCAACGGGATGCGCGCGCCATCATGACGTACCGGACTGCGCTACCGGTCCATCGCCTCCCCGCCCGCGTTCGATCCCTGCGGGCACCTCCGTCCCCCGGCGATGGGCTCCGTGACTGGGCGAGCAGACACGGCGCGCAGGCCGATTTCCCGCCCCGGACTTCATGTCCGGGGCGTTTTTGTCTTTGGTTTTCCAAGAAAATAAGCGTGGATTGTTTCTAAATCGGCAAAAGGTAATTTGAGCCAGACAGGATGTTTTTTCCGGTCACAGACGCTTACATTTAGCGCACCACTCATGGAAACCGCTACGGATTCGCCATCGGGTAGTGACATCCACTGCCACGGCCGAACCGCACGAGCTTTAGGAAACGGCAAAATGAAGGCCTCCAAATCCCTGCCTGTGCTCGATCCCGCCGACGTCCACGTCGAAATTCTCGAACGCTCCGATACGCTACTCGTCGTCCGCTGGGTCGAGCCCGGCCGCTGTCACTACGGTGAACAGCGCTGGCGCCGCCGCTTCGCGCAACGCACCGGCACGTGCGCGCTGTCGCGCCAGGTCATCCAGCGCGGCGACGAAGTCTTCCGCCCGGCCGAACGCCCGGCGCCCGCGAACGCGGCCGCGATGATCTCCGCCGCCGAAGTGCTCGCGCTGGCCGGCGGCAGGTAAATCCTGCCGGCCGCGCATCGCGGCATGCGGTGCCTCACGATGCGCAAGCCCTAGAAGCGCCGGTCTAATTCCCCTGCTTGTCTGCCACGACCACGCGCACTATCGTTACACCACTCGATGTAACGATTACGTGCCGCGGCCATCCGGTCGCGCCGATGGAGGCAGACATGCATGCATGGAGCGCGCGCCACGTGCCGGCGCAGGGCGGCAAGGTCGCGGTCGTGACCGGTGCCAATAGCGGGCTCGGCTGGCAACTCGCGGAAACGCTGGCCGCGAAAGGCGCGACCGTCGTGATGGGCTGCCGCGACGCGGCCCGCGCCGCGCAGGCCGCCGATGCGATCCGCCGGCTCCATCCCGATGCCCGCGTCGAAGTCGACGCGCTCGACCTCGCCGATCTCGCCTCGATCGCACGCTTCGCCGCCGATGTGGCCGAACGCCATGGCCGCGTCGATATCCTCTGCAACAACGCCGGCGTGATGTTCCTGCCGCTGCGCCATACGCGCGACGGCTTCGAGATGCAGTTCGGCACCAACCACCTCGGCCATTTCGCGCTGACCGGCCATCTGCTGCCCGCGCTGCGCGCCGCACGCCGGCCGCGGGTCGTGACGATGTCGAGCGGCCTCAACCGCGGCGGCCGGATCCGCGTCGACGACCTGCGCGCCGAGCGCCGCTACAACCGTTATCTCGCCTATTGCGACAGCAAGCTCGCGAACCTCGTGTTCGCGATCGAACTGCAGCGCCGTTTCGAGTGCGCGGCGTTCGCCGGGATCAGCGTGGCCGCGCACCCGGGCTACGCGGCAACCAACCTGCAGTTCGCGGGCCCGGCGATGGACAGCTCGCCCGCGCGTGCGGCGCTGATGCGGGCCGCGAACCGTTATCTCGCGCAGCCGGCCGACCAGGGGGCGCTGCCCGCGATTCATGCGGCGACCGCGCCCGATCTCGCGGGCGGCGCGTATATCGGGCCGTCCGGCTGGTTCGAGTCGCGCGGGCTGCCGGCGCCCGCGAGCGTGCCACGCGCGGCCCGCGACGTGGGATCGGCGGCGTTGCTGTGGGAGGCATCGGAAGCCGCGACGGGCGTGCGCTTCCTCAGCTCGGGCGCGCCGGCCGGACGTTCGCCGGGCCGGCCGTTCGACGCGGCGGCCGAGGCGCGCTGAAATGCGTGCCGGCCTCCGCAACATTCTTCATACTTGTTGCACCAACCGATAAGAAAGCCCGTTGAAAGCCTGAGTCGACGCGCCACTGTTACTGCCCAGGAAACAATCTATCGTCAAAATCAGCGTTTACCCTGAACCTTCCGATGACTAAGATTTGATCAATCGCTTAAGACATGGTGTCGAGAGCGAACTCAATAAAACACCGGAGGTCATCATGAAATCGCTCGTTTCCGCAGTCGTTGCCGCTGCCGCCCTGTCCGCTTCGTTCGGCGCATTCGCCCAAAGCACCGTGACCCGCGCGCAAGTGAAGAACGAACTGGTTCAGCTCGAACAAGCCGGCTACAAGCCGGGCCTGTCGAGCCCGTACTACCCGAACGACATCCAGAGCGCCGAAGCGCGTGTTCATGGTGCCGACACCAGCGGCTACGGCGCGCAACCGGCTCCGGCCGTTCACTCGGGCGCCCCGGCCGCAACGTCGTCGAACGCTCGCGACTCGATCTTCTTCGGCCAGTAAGCCGATGCGCCCCCGACGGGCGCCGCGCGCAGCGCGATGAAGAAACATCAGGACGAGCCCCCTTGCGGGGCTCGTCCTTTTTTATGAAACGCATACCTCCGCCGCCCGGCAGCGGGTGGCTTCGCCCGGGCGCCTCGCGTCCGGGCGCTTTTTCGTTTGCGAAGCCCCGCAGCGAGCACGATCGCCGAAGCAAGGCCGGGGCGAATCCGGGTCACCCTGCGCCCGGCCGCAACCGAAGACTGTTCAACGACGTATCCCGCGTCTCGATTGCCCCGTCTCGTCAACCGAGAATGTCGCTTCACCGGCCGACGGACCGGCACGCACGGCACCTGACAGCCATCCAACCGAAGTGTCGAGTTTCGTCTGCGCACCCGAATTACTCGGGACACACGGCTGGAGCCGATAAAAAAACTGGCGCTGCTGCCCGTCGAGCCCTCTCGAAAGCCAACGCACAAGGTACGGCAATTTTCCGTTCAAGTTTTCAGCGTCGCTGCCGATAGGTAGTGAGTCATTTCCGCGGCCGAGGTCGACCGTGAGATCGCGTTCAGTCAAATGATCGTCGACTTCGCGGGGCAAATCCGCAGGACTTGGATACGACGGGGTGCCTCGCCGCAGAGCGAGCGAATTTCGACAATTCAATACCAGTCCGACTTTCCCGTGCCAGGGCAGATCGGATCAGAACAACAACGACCAATATGGATTTGTTACGGGGTGGCGTCGGCAGCGAACCGACGCCAGGGACGCTTTACGCGTCCAAAAGTCATTCGTTTCCGCGGAACAGCACAGCCGACTATCGGCGCGACATCGACGGGCTTCGCGCGGTTTCCGTTCTCGCCGTTCTCCTGTTCCACGCATTTCCCGCGCTGTTACCGGGCGGCTTCGTCGGCGTTGACGTGTTCTTCGTGATATCGGGCTACGTCATCACGAAACACGCGTTGCGCGAACTCGATGCCGGCACATTCAGTTTTTCCGGTTTCTACGCGCGAAGGATTCGGCGGATCTTCCCTGCACTGCTGCTCGTTTTCGTCGGGCTGTACGCATTCGGCTGGCAGACCATGCTGCCGGAAGAGTTCAAGCAACTCGGCAAGCACATCGCCGGCGGCGCCGCCTCCGTCGCGAATCTGGTCTTTTGGCACGAGGCGGGTTATTTCGACGTTTCCGCGGAACAAAAGCCGCTCCTTCACCTGTGGTCGCTCGGCGTCGAGGAGCAGTTCTATCTCGTATGGCCCGTGCTGCTGGTCGGCGCGTGGCGCCTGAGAAGTTCGCCCTTCTGGCCGATTGCGATCGTGGGCCTCGGCTCGTTCCTGATGAGCGTGCTCACGCTGTCGCACGATCCGGTCGGCGCATTCTATTCGCCACTGACGCGTGCGTGGGAGCCGATGCTCGGGGCATTCCTCGCGGTCAGGCACCACACTGCCGGCGAGCGGCTGCCATCGATCGCCTCGGCCAACGTGAAGGCGGGTATCGGCATCGCGTTGTTGGCCGCGTCCGTCGCCCTCATCGACCCATCCCTGCCATTTCCGGGTGGGCTGGCGCTGGGCCCGACCGTTGCAGCGTATCTGTTGATCGACGCCGGTTCCCGCTCGCCGCTCGCGCAGCGCGCACTAGGCGGCCGGCCGCTGGTGACGATCGGTCTCATCAGCTATCCGCTCTACCTGTTTCACTGGCCATTGTTGTCGGCGCTCCGGATCATGAGTAGCGGCACCACGCCGGCGTTGTCGCGTGCCCTCGCATTGCTGGCCTGTTTTCCGCTGGCGTTTCTGACGTATCGGTATATCGAGACGCCGATCAGAAAATCGCGTTATCCGAGACTGATTGTCTCGACGCTGATCGTCCTGATGGCGGGGTGCGCCTTTGCGGGCTACAACGATTATTCGCGAGGCGGCCTGGAATTCCGCATGTCGCGGTTGGTTGGCGCCTTTGCCGATGGTGTTGATTTTGACCGGGACCGGATCTGGCGCCGAGGGCAATGCTATCTCGAGGGGGACGATCGAGGATTCAGCCCGGCTTGCGTGGATGGCGGGTCAGGGCCGGTCGTCATGCTTTGGGGCGACTCGCGTGCCGCGGCGCTGTCTCCGGGGCTCCGCAGTGCGAGCGCCGAGCGGGGCATTCGATTTGCGCAATTGAGTACGTCGGGTTGTCCGCCGCTGATCGATGGTGGCAGTGAAAGATGCCGGGATTCGAACGCGCGCGTACTTGAACTCGTGCATACGGTAAAGCCGGCGACAGTGCTGCTGACGGCGAACTGGAGCTCCGACCGGCTGCAGGCGCTGCCAGGTACGATCGGCGCTTTACGGGCCGCCGGCGTCAAGCGGATCGTGCTGATTGGCCAGGTCGCCACCTGGCAAAGCGCTCTGCCCAAGTTGTACTGGCTTTACTGGCGTGAACATCATCAGACGTTACCCTCTCGGACAGACTTCGGGCTCGATCCGGCATCGAAGCGCTACGATCGGGAAGGCGCGGCGATGGCATCGCAACTCGGAATCGAGTATGTCTCGGCTTACGATGCGATGTGCGATGCCCGAGGATGCATTACGCGCGCCGGCATCGGGCGGGGCAGCATCGTCATGTTTGATGACTCGCACTTGACGCCGCAGGGCGCCGTCGCAGTGTCCGATCGCATCGCGTCAACCTTGTTCGGGAAATAGGCATCGCCGCGCAAGTTTCGCCGGAACTCGAAACGGAGCGCCAACATTCGATTTCAAGCACAAGGAATCCGGTCGTTCCATCGGCTGAATGACCGGACCTCCCGAATTGATCACGAGGCGCGGTCCGCCTTTCGGCAAGCGTTGCACACGAAACGTGGAGCCCCGGCCATCTGCCGACCGATCGGTACGTCGTTTTCGATGTACCCATCGGCCAGCCCGCACGCCACCCCGGACCGCGCCGGCACAACCTGGCAATTCCGTTGTCTCAACAACGAGCCCGCGCCGACGCCGAACGCGACAGCACGCGCCACCGCGACAGCAATTCGTCGCGATCGACGTAGCAGCCCTGCAGATGCCGGCGGCCGGTCGACGGATCGAACTCGGTGCGCGCATGCAGCACGCGCCGATTGTCGAACGCCCACATGTCACCCGCCCGCAGCCGGCGCTGCACGCGAAAGCGCGGCTCGCGCGCAAGCACGAGAAACCGCCGGTACGCGCGATAGACGGCCGCGACCGAGCCGGCCGGCGCATCGAGCGGCCCGCGCAGGAAGTTCGCGACGCGCACCTCGGTCACGTTGCCGCGCGCATCGAGCCCGATCACCGGCGCCGAGCAGCGATAGTCGCTGTTCGCACTCTTGTTCCAGAACTCGAACGGCGTCGACGCGAGTTGCTCGAAATCGGCCGGATGCTCGCGCCGCAGCGCATCCGCCAGTGCGAAGCCGTCGAGGAACACGCTGTCGCCGCCGGTCGCATCGTTCGCCAGGCAATGCAGGAACTGCACGCCCGGCTGCAACTCGCGGGTCGGCAGATCGGTATGCGGCGGCAGGTTCAGCGACGTATACGCATTGCTGTCCGGGCGCGGCTTCGATTCGACGTCGAACAGCACACCGAAATTGCTCTCGCGGATCAGGCCGACGCGGCGCGCGATCTCGTCGACGCGCCCGCGCTCGGCCGGCACGCCTTCGACGAGCGTCAGCCCGGTGCGCTGCAACGCGGCGAGCCATGCGAGCAATGCGCCGTCGTCCTCCATCACGTCGCGCCACGCGAACACGCCGATGGCCGTCGCATCGTCGCCGGCCCACACGTGCCGCCCGTGCGCGGCCTGGCGCTCGGCGCGCGACGCGTCGTCGTACGCATGCGCGCGCAACCATCCCGGTGACCACGCGCTGCGATGTCCGTCGTTCCACTCGACATGCAGCGCGCCGTCGGCTTCGATGTGCACCGCGCGCGCGGCGAGATCCTCGCGCGCGTCGGCGATCTCGAACACCTGTTCACGCGTGACGGCATGCACGCATGCGGAGCACGCGCAGTTGTCGCGCAGCCAGTCGAAATGAAACGGCGATCGTCGTGTGTCGCTCCACTCGACGTCCACCGCTGAGTCGCCAATCGCGACCGCCGCAATGGTCGCGTCGACCGAAAACGTCCGCCAGTCCTCGATACGGTGTTGCGCTGCCTGCATCGTTGCCTCCCGGAAACGCCCGCTACGCGTGTGGTGCGAGCAGAAACCCGCCGACCGTCCGGTGCATCCGCGCCGCCTGCGGGCTCGTTCCGAGCGCGCGCCAGCAGCCGTGCACCAGCCCCTCTCCCATCCAGTAGTGCGCGGCACCGCCGGCCGCGCGAATCCGTTCGACGTACACGCGCGCATCGTCGCGCAGCGGATCGTGTTCGGCGCCGATCGCGAGAACGGGCGGCAGGCCGTCGAAACGCGCCGCCGCGAGCGGCACCGACGCGCGCAACAGCGGATTGCCGTCTCCCAGCGCATCGGACAAGTCGCCGTTCCAGTACAGCGCGCGATAACGATGGACATCGTCGAGCGTCAGCATCGGCGCGTGCGCTTCCGTTTCGCGCGCCGGCGATTGCGGTTCGAACCCGAGCATCGGATAGACGAGCGCGATGCCGTCGACACCGCCTTCGCCCGCATCGCGC
This sequence comes from Burkholderia sp. AU4i, assembly GCF_000466765.1. Taxonomy (NCBI): domain Bacteria; kingdom Pseudomonadati; phylum Pseudomonadota; class Betaproteobacteria; order Burkholderiales; family Burkholderiaceae; genus Burkholderia; species Burkholderia sp. AU4i. The sequence continues at coordinate 47,455 of NZ_ASSI01000125.1, forward strand.
AACGCGGTGGCCACGGCCGCCGCGAGCATGCCGCCCGCGCTGTCGCCCGCGAGCGTCAGCGGATGCGCGCACGGCCCGAACGGCCAGCGCGCGTCGCGTGCGGCGCGCGTGACGGCCAGGCAATCTTCGAGCGCGGCCGGCGCGCGATGCTCTGGCGCCAGCCGGTAGTCGACCGCGATCACGTCGAGCCCCGTATCGGCCGCCAGTTGCGCGGTGATCAGCGCATGACTGTCGAGCGAGCCGACGACGAAGCCGCCGCCATGCAAGAACAGCACCGTGCCGCGCGGCGCACCCTGCGCGGACGTGTAGCGCCGCAGCGCGATCGCGCGGCCGTCAGGCGCCTGCCAGACGGCGTCCTGCTGCACGATGCCGGTCGGCAGCGCGGCCGGCGTCCATTCGGCCGCGAAGCGGTCGTAGAGGCGGCGCTGCTCGGCGGGCGCGCGTTCGGCCGCGTCGGCCGGATACCACGCGTCGACGGCAGCGACGAACGCCGCGATTTCCGGTTCGAGCATCGTGTGCGCTCCGCGCTTGAAGGTTCGCGCCCGCTATCGGCGCGGCGGCAGCGCGATCACGCGGCCCGCATACGCGGGTGCCGCGCAATCGCGCTGCAACGCATGCAGCCCGGCCACGCGTGCGGCCACGTCGTCGTCGAACGGCGCCGATTTCGCGCCGTCGCGCGTATCGACGTGCAGCAGCATCTGCTCGCTCGCCGATACCGCGTCGTCATGCCCGTCCGCGAACAGCTCGAGATACAGGTGCAGCCGCTTCGCGTCATGCGCCAGCACGCGCGCATCGACACGCACCTGCGTGCCCTCCTTGATCTCGTGCAGGTAGTTCACGTGCGCTTCGAGCGTGTAGACCGAGCGGCCCCGCTCGCGGCGCGCGGCGTCGTCGAGGCCGATGCGATCCAGCAGCGCATCGGTCGCGAAGCTGAAGATCAGCAGGTAGAACGCATCGCGCAGGTGGCCGTTGTAGTCGACCCATTCGGGCCGCACCACGTCGCGGTATATCGTCAGCGGGGTATCGCCGGTCATCGCCTTCAGTCCTTTAGTGCTTTAGTCCCTTAGTCCTCGAATCGCATCCCGTGCCGCGCCTTCACCGCGGCGATCGACTTCAGCACCTCGGTGATGCACTCGTCGCGATAGCGTTCGAGTTCCTTGATGCTGCGCGTGCCCTGCTGTTCGGTCGTGCCTTCGACGACGCTGTCGATCAGCGCATCGGTGAGCGTGGGCGCGACCAGCTTCGTCCACGGCAGTTCGAGCGCGGGGCCGAATTGCTGCATGAAGTGTCGCATGCCCGCGTCGCCGCCGGCGAGCGTGTAGGTCAGGAAGGTGCCCATGAACGACCAGCGGATGCCCGCGCCGAAGCGGATCGCGTCGTCGATCTCGCCGGTCGTCGCGACGCCTTCGTTGACGAGGTGCAGCGCCTCGCGCCACAACGCCTCGAGCAGCCGGTCCGCGATGAAGCCCGGCACTTCCTTGCGTACGTGCAGCGGCCGCATGCCGAGCTTGCGATAGATCTCCATCGCGCCTTCGACCGCTTCCGGCGACGTGCGCGCGCCGCCGAGCACCTCGACGAGCGGCAACAGGTAGACGGGATTGAACGGGTGGCCGACCACGCAGCGCTCCGGATGCGTCGCCCGCGCGTAGAAATCCGTCGGCAGCAGGCCCGACGTCGACGACGCGATGATCGCGTCGGGTTTCGCCGCGCGGCTGATCTGCTCGTGCAGTTCGAGCTTAAGCGCCTCGCGCTCGGGCGCGCTTTCCTGGATGAAATCGGCATCGGCGACGCATGCTTCGATCGTCTCCACGAAACGCAGCCGCGCGGGATCGGCGCCGGGCGCGAGGCCGACGCGCTCGAGCGCGGGCCACGCGTTCGCGACGTTCGCGCGCAGCCGTTCCTCCGCGCCCGGCGCGGGGTCCCAGACGACCACGTCGAGACCGTGCGCGAGCGCGCGGGAAATCCATCCGCTGCCGATCACGCCGGTGCCGATGGCGGCGAACGTCTTGATGTCGGTCTTCACAGCCATGTCAACGCATCCTTCAAATCAGGGGAAATCGGTGGGCGGCCGCGCTGGGCGTGCCGCCGCGTCATGTCGGTCAGTCGGCGCAACCGCTCACGCGAACTCGGCGACCGCCCGGCGTTCGAGCGGACGCTCGCCCCGTGCGGGCAAGCCGAGCTTGCGGCGGCCTTCGGCCGGCGTCAGCACCCGGGCGCCGAGCCGTTCGACGATCTCTCTCGCGCGCTCGACGAGCGTGCCGTTGGTCGCATGCACACCGCGATCGAGCCAGATGTTGTCTTCGAGGCCGACGCGCACGTGGCCGCCGAGCAGCATCGCCTGCGCGACCATCGGCATCTGCATGCGGCCGATCCCGAAGCCCGCCCAGTGCGCGCCCGGCGGCAGGTTGTCGACCATCGCCTTCATCGTGCCCGTATCGGCCGGCGCGCCCCAGGGAATGCCGAGGCACAGCTGGAACAGCGGCGGATCGTCGAGCAGCCCCTCCTTCAGCAACTGCTTCGCGAACCACAGATGGCCCGTGTCGAAGATTTCCAGCTCCGGCTTCACGCCGAGTTCCTGGATGCGCTTCGCGCCGGCGCGCAATTGCGCGGGTGTCGACACGTAGATGTAGTCGCCGTCGCCGAAATTCAGCGTGCCGCAGTCGAGCGTGCAGATTTCGGGCAGCAACTCCTCGACATGCGCGAGGCGTGTGAGGCCACCGACCAGGTCGGTGCCCTTGCCGAAACGCATCGGGTCCTCGCCCGGGCCGATCTCGAGATCGCCGCCCATGCCGGCCGTCAGGTTGATGATCACGTCGACGTCGGCCGAGCGGATACGGTCGACCACTTCGCGGTACAGGTTCGGGTCGCGGCTGCCGCGCCCCGTCTGCGGATCGCGCACGTGGCAGTGCGCTACGGTCGCGCCGGCCTTCGCGGCCTCGATCGCGGCGGCCGCGATCTCCTTCGGCGTGACCGGAATCGCCGGATGCTTGCCGACCGTATCGCCCGCGCCGGTGACGGCGCAGGTGATGATGACTTCATGGTTCATGCTGGTTGCCTCGCTTGACTCGGGTTGTGTCGCATTGCGGGTGTTTCGTCAGGGCGCGCCGCGGGCGGCGCGCGGGCCGTCACAGGCCGAGATACGCCTTCACGGCCGGCAGCCCGTCCTTGCCGTCGAACGTCTTGACGCCCGCGAGCCACGGATCGAGCACCTGCGGGTTCTTCTTCAGGTACGCCTTCGCGGCGTCGGCCGGCTTCGTCTTGTTCATCACCGACTGCATCAGCTGGTTCTCGAGCTGCGTCGAGAAGCGCAGGTTCGTGACGAGCTTGCCCGCGTTCGGGCAGCGCGCGATGAAGTCGGGCGCCGTCAGCGTGTACACGCGCGCTTCGCCGTAGTTCGGGCCGAACGACGCGTCGCCGCCGGACAGGTAGTTCATGCTCAGCTGGATGTTCATCGGATGCGGTTCCCAGCCCAGGAACACGACCCACTTCTTCTCGCGGATCGCGCGCTCGACCGTCACCAGCATCCCGGCCTCGCTCGATTCGACGAGCTTGAAGCCCCCGAGCCCGTACTGGTTCGTGTCGATCATCTTCTGGATCGTCGCGTTCGCGCTGCTGCCCGGCTCGATCCCGTAGATCTTGCCGTCGAGTTCAGCACGGTGCTTCGCGATGTCCTCGAAGGTCTTCAGGCCGGCCTGGTATTCGTAGCTCGGCACCGCGAGCGTCGCCTTCGCGCCGGACAGGTTCGGCGGCTCGACGACGTTGATCGACTTGCTGTCGAGGAACGGCTGGAGCTGCTTCTGCTGCACGGGCCACCAGTAGCCGAGCGACACGTCGAGCTGCTTGCTCTTCAGGCCGGCGAACGAGATCGGCACCGACGCGATCGTCGTGGTCGGCTTGTAGCCGAGCGCCTCGAACACGGTCGACGCGAGCGCCGTGGTCGACGTGATGTCGGTCCAGCCGATATCCGCGAAACGCACGGTGCGGCAGGTCGCGGCCTCCGTTTCGGCCCATGCCGCATGCGTGAACGCGCCGGTCGCCAGCACGGCCGCGGCAAGCGCGGCAATCTTCGTCGACTTCATGGTTCGGTTCCTCCCTGTTGGACTCGTGGCAGCCGGTGCGCGGGGTGTGCGCCGACCTGCATCGTGGGAGTAAAAGTAACGAGCCATATTGGTCGCGAGAAGACCGGCGGCGACCTGTTCTTGACTGTTTGCGACTATGAGTGGAAACCACTAGGTTTCTTGGGAGGCTTGTTGGACGGGGTTCTTGCGCGTATTGCGGGGGAATTCAGCTTGTCCACGTGCGGCGCGATACCTGGGGCTCCGCCAGGACGAAACGGAGCGCCGGTGCGGCTTCCGACCCGGCACGCGCGCGCCGCACCGACGAACGGGTGTCATGGACGCATGTGAAGCTGGCCCGGCCTCCAGCAGCCGAAAGCGCGTTTCGTATTGCGGAATCCGCGCCAATTTCCCGTGCCGCCGCGTTTTCGCCGCTTGAAAACTTGTTTTGCATCGCAAAAACAGCAACGTAACCCGTTGAAAAACAACAGAAAATAATGTCTTATGTCTTATATAAGACATCACCAAAAGCTCAACGGGCGGCGTTACTATTTATCCCATGCAGTTCGCTGCGACAGACGTGGCGGGCACGCTCAACCAGTTACTCAAACGCGCTTTGCTCCCAGGAGATTGACATGGCCCAGTATCAAGACGACATCAAGGCAGTTGCCGGTTTGAAGGAAAACCACGGCAGCGCGTGGAATGCGATCAGCCCCGAGTACGCCGCCCGCATGCGTGCCCAGAACAAGTTCAAGACGGGCCTGGACATCGCCAAGTACACCGCGAAGATCATGCGTGCCGACATGGCCGCCTACGACGCCGATCCGTCCAAGTACACGCAGTCGCTGGGTTGCTGGCACGGTTTCATCGGCCAACAGAAGATGATCTCCATCAAGAAGCACTTCAACAGCACCGAACGCCGCTACCTGTACCTGTCCGGCTGGATGGTCGCCGCGCTGCGCTCCGAGTTCGGCCCGCTGCCGGACCAGTCGATGCACGAAAAGACCTCGGTCAGCGCGCTGATTCGCGAGCTCTACACGTTCCTGCGCCAGGCCGACGCCCGTGAACTGGGCGGCCTGTTCCGCGAACTCGATGCCGCCAAGGACGCTGCCGCGAAGGCCGCGATCCAGGACAAGATCGACAACCACGTCACGCACGTCGTGCCGATCATCGCCGACATCGACGCCGGTTTCGGCAACGCGGAAGCCACGTACCTGCTGGCCAAGCAGTTCATCGAAGCGGGCGCATGCTGTATCCAGATCGAAAACCAGGTGTCCGACGAGAAGCAGTGCGGCCACCAGGACGGCAAGGTCACCGTGCCGCACGAGGACTTCCTGGCCAAGATCCGCGCGATCCGCTACGCGTTCCTGGAACTGGGCGTGGACGACGGCATCATCGTGGCCCGTACCGACTCGCTGGGCGCCGGCCTGACCAAGCAGATCGCCGTGACCAACACGCCGGGCGACCTGGGCGACCAGTACAACGCGTTCCTCGACTGCGAAGAACTGTCGGCCGACCAGCTGGGCAACGGTGACGTGGTCATCAAGCGCGACGGCAAGCTGCTGCGTCCGAAGCGCCTGCCGAGCAACCTGTTCCAGTTCCGCGCCGGCACGGGCGAAGCGCGCTGCGTGCTCGACTGCATCACGTCGCTGCAGAACGGCGCCGACCTGCTGTGGATCGAAACCGAAAAACCGCATATCGCGCAGATCGGCGGCATGGTCAGCGAGATCCGCAAGGTCATCCCGAACGCGAAGCTGGTGTACAACAACAGCCCGTCGTTCAACTGGACGCTGAACTTCCGTCAGCAGGCGTATGACGCGATGAAGGCAGCAGGCAAGGACGTGTCGGCATACGACCGTGCGCAACTGATGAGCGTGGAGTACGACGAGACGGAACTGGCCACGCTGGCCGACGAGAAGATCCGCACGTTCCAGGCGGACGCATCGCGCGAAGCAGGTATCTTCCACCACCTGATCACGCTGCCGACGTACCACACCGCCGCGCTGTCGACCGACAACCTGGCCAAGGAATACTTCGGCGACCAGGGCATGCTGGGCTACGTGGCCGGCGTGCAGCGCAAGGAAATCCGTCAGGGTATCGCCTGCGTGAAGCACCAGAACATGTCCGGCTCGGACATCGGCGACGACCACAAGGAATACTTCAGCGGCGAAGCAGCGCTGAAGGCGGCAGGCAAGGACAACACGATGAACCAGTTCTGATCGTTGCCATACCGGAAGCACGACGCCAGCCCGTTTCGACGGGTTGGCGTTTTTTTTATCCGGCGGGATGACGCACGGGGTGCCCTTCAGGCATCGTGCCGTGCGCTTTCCGCTGCGATCACGCGCACGAACGCGTCCGCCAGCGCCGTCGGCTCGACCGGCAGCACCAGCGCGCACGCCGATTTTGCGTCGTCATCCGAGATCGGCACGAAAACGACCCCGTCGATACCGAGGCTCGCCATCCGCTCCGGCACGATCGCCACGCCCTGCCCGGCCGCGACGAGATTCAGCATCGACGTCTTCGGCGACACGATCCGGGCGGTCGCGGGCACGAATCCCCGTTTCAGGCAAAGGTCGATCACGACGCGCGCCAGCCCGCCCCGCTCCCGATGCACGGCCGATACGAACGGCTCGTGCCGCAGCCGCGAGATCGCGGTGCGCCGGCGGCCCGCCAGCGGGTGATCGGCCGGCACCGCCACGCACAAGCGCTCGGCCGCGAGCTCGATGAAACGCACGCGCGGATCGCGGCGCAGCACCGGCACACGGACGATCCCGAGATCGGCGTTGCCGTTCGCGATCTCCAGCACCTGATCCTCGGACGACGCGCGGTCGAGGTCGATCCGCGCACCCGGGCATGCGCCCATGAAACGCTCGAGCACCGGCATCAGGCTGCCGACGGGAACGGTGCTCGAATGCAGGAGCCGCAATACACCCGCTTCACCGCGCGACAACCGTGCGCCCTCCTCGGCCGCGGCAGCCAGCGTCGCCGGAATCGACGCGACGCGATCGCGATAGATCGCGCCGGCCGGCGTGAGCCGCACGCCCCTCGGCTCCCGGTCGAACAGCGGGAACCCCAGTTCGTCTTCCAGTTGACCGATCTGCCGGCTCAGCGCCGACTGCGCGACGTGGAGCGCGCTCGCGGCCGGCGTGAAGCCGCCGAGATCAGCCACGGTCAGGAAGTACTGAATTTGTCTCAGGGATGGCATGCCGAAACGAGATGGACAAGCGCCAGATTTGATATTTGCGTTATACCGCCACGCTTCCCAGAATGGAAGCCTGCCGTGCCGGAACCGCCGTCGCGGCCACATCGCCGGAGCGGCTCTCTTCGTGACTACTCTCCTGTCGTATCTGCTGGCCGTCGCCGCCGGCATCAGCGTGGCGTTGCAGCAGGTGCTCAACGCCAACCTCCGCGCGCAGCTCGGCTCGCCGTGGTGGGCCGGGTCGGTCAGCTACCTCGTCGGCCTGGCCGCGATGCTCGCCGTCGCGCTCCTGTCCCCGCACCCTCGCCTGAGCGGCACCGTCTCCGAGGCGGGGTCGTGGTTCAGCTGGACCGGCGGATTCTTCGGCGCGGTGTTCGTCGGCATCGCGATCCTGATGGTGCCGCGACTGGGCGCCGCGACGACGCTCGCGCTGATCGTCGTCGGGCAGATGACCGGCGCGCTCGTGTTCGATCATTTCGGTGTGCTCGGCATCCAGCAGCATTCGGCCAGCCCGATCCGCCTGGCCGGTGCGGCGTGCCTCATTCTAGGCGTGGTGCTGGTTCGTGCGTGATGCGTTCGTGGCGTTCGCGACATTCGTTGCGTTCGCGCGTGCGATAGGATGTCGTGCTCCCGTCGTGCTCCGACCCGGCCGGCTGGCCTTGCGCATCGCCCGGTGCCGCATCGCGCGGATGCTTCAGGTCGAGCGCGCCCGCGCCGAACGGGATCGGCGCGCGGCCGCAGCCCGCCGCCGGCGCCCGGCCGCGTTGCCGCGATCCGGATGTGCCCGCCTGCGGCATGCGTGCGCGGCCGACGTGACGGCGACGCACGCACCCGTCGTTACGCTCATGCGTAGTTCATCATCACCGACTTGCTTTCCGTGTACTGGTCGATCACCGCGCGACCGAGTTCGCGGCCGAAACCCGACTGCTTCATCCCGCCGAACGGCATCGCGTTGTCGAGCAGCGAGTGGCAGTTGACCCACACCGTACCCGCGGCGATGCGCGGGATCAGCTTGTGAATCGCGGAAAGGTCGTTCGACCAGATGCTCGCGCCGAGGCCGTACGGCGTGTCGTTGGCGAGCTGCACGGCCGTGTCGACGTCGTCGAACGGCATCGCGACGAGCACCGGCCCGAAGATCTCCTCGCGCACGACGCGCATCGCCTGCGTCGTATCGACCAGCACGGTCGGCTCGACGAAGAAGCCCGGGCCGTCGATCGCGCGGCCGCCCGCCGCGGCGCGTGCGCCTTCGCCGAATCCCGAATCGATATAGCCGCACACGCGCTCGCGCTGCTTCGCCGAGACGAGCGGGCCGATCTGCGTCGACGGATCCATCCCCGGGCCGATCTTCAGGCTCGTGGCGATCTTCGCGACACGCCCGATCACGTCGTCGAACACCTTCGCGTGGATGTACGCGCGCGACCCGGCCGTGCACACCTGCCCCTGGTTGAAGAAGATCGCGTTCGCCACACCGAGCGCGGCCTTGTCCGGATCGACGTCGGGCAGCACGATCACCGGCGACTTGCCGCCGAGTTCCAGCGACATCCGCGTCATGTTGTCGAGCGCCGCGTGGCCGATCGTCTTGCCCGTCTGCGTCGAGCCCGTGAACGCGATCTTGTCGATGCGCGGATCGCGCGACAGCGCGGCGCCGGCCGTATGACCGTAGCCGGTGACGATATTGACGACGCCGTCCGGGAAACCGGCCGCCTGGATCAGCTCGCCGAGGCGCAACGCACTCAGCGGCGTATCTTCCGCGGGTTTCAACACCACGGTGCAGCCCGTGGCCAGCGCGGGCGCGAGCTTCCACGCCGCCATCAGCAGCGGGAAATTCCACGGAATGATCGCGCCGACCACACCGACCGGCTCCTTGCGCGTGTAGGTGAAGATCTCGCTGTCGGGCATGTACGGCATGCCCGCGTCGATCACGCTGCCTTCGATCTTCGTCGCCCAGCCGGCCATGTAGCGGAAGCACTGCGCGGCCATCGCGACATCGAGCCCCTGCGCCACCATCACGGGCTTGCCGTTGTCGAGCGACTCGATCTCGGCCAGCTCGCGCGCATTCGCTTCGATCAGGTCGGCGAGCGCCAGCAGCAGACGCTCGCGGTCGGTGGTCTTCGCGGTACGCCACGGCCCCGCATCGAATGCGCGCCGCGCGGCCGCGACGGCCTGTTGCACGTCGTGCTCGTCCGCCTCGGGCACACGTGCGAGCACGGTGCCGTCGGCCGGATTCACGACGTCGAGCCGGCGGCCCGACGCAGCGTCGCTCCACTCGGCGCCGATCAACATCTTCTTCGGCTTCGCGAGAAACGCGCGTGTGGCGTCGAGCAGCGGAAAGTTCTGGTTCGTCTCCATCTTCGTTTTTCCTCGATTTCCTGAATCGGTCGGTCAGTAGCGATCCACGACGCCGTCGACCCCGCGTGCCTGCAACGCGCGAACGAGGCCGGCGCGCACGGTCGCGACGTCGGAATAGGCAGGACGGCGGTGCGCGGCGACTTCGGCGGCCGTATAGGGCTTGAAGTCGCGCGGCAGCGCGTCGCGGTTCATGGTCGTGAGTACCCAGTTGAGCACGTCGGCGAGGTCCTGGTCCGACAGGGCCGAGTTCGATGCGCCCGGCACGCGCATCACGTACTCGCGCCCGGCCGGCAGATGCGTGAAATAGCCGAGCGAGTTCGCGAGCGGCGGCACCTTGCCGGCGATACCGCCGCCCGTGGCCGTGTGACAGCCCATGCAGTTGAGCACCCAGTGCTGCCGCGCGAGCGCCGCGTCGGCCGCGCCTTCCGCATGCGCGGGTGACACGGTGAGGCCGACGACCGCCCCGGCAAGCATCAGCAGCGACGACAGGCGGCGCGACAGGTGGCCGAGCCACGATGCCGCCGCGCACCGCGTGCACGGCGCGACGTCGCAAACGCGGGATGCACGGGCAACCTTCACAGGCCGAGCCTCTTGATGACGACGTCGCGTTGCGCGTGAACAGCCGTGCCGTCCATCGCCTTCGCGCGCGCCGCGCGGATGTCGGCCGCCGTGAACGGCTTCGCATCGCCGTGCTGTGCGTTGAGATCGAACACGACGTAGTTGAGCACGTGCGCGATATCGTCGTCGCTGGCGCTCGCAAACGACGGCATCTTGAAGTTGTAGCTCTTGTCGTGCACCTTGATCTCGCCGAACATCCCGTGCAGCAGTGTCGCGACCAGCTGCGCACGCCCCGCCTCGGCCGTCGCATACTTGCCCGGATACTCGGTCAGCGGCGGCGCGAGGCCGTCCTGCCCTTTCCCGCCCGCCTGGTGGCACACCGCGCACTGCGCGTCGAACAGGCTCTTGCCGGCCGGGTAATGCACGGCCTCCTGCGCGCCGGCGGCGCCTGGCAACGCGAAGGCCGCCACGGCCGTCATGCATGCGACTGCGATCTTTCCTGCTTGCGTCACTTTCATTGCTTCGCCGCCCCCAACAGAACCGAAACCGAACAGTGGTAATTCGAATTGCCGTTCGCCATGCACCAGTTGATGTCGTTGTTCAACGACAGCTTGTACAGCGGCTTCTCGCGCTCGTTGCGGTTGCAGAAGCACTTGCCGCACGACGTCTTGCCGCAGCAGTCGTTGTACGACACGATGTAGTCCGAACCGTCGTGCGGATTGCGGCAGGTGCCGATCCACGTGATCGGCGAAGGCGTCGTGCCCGGCGGGCAACTGCTCGACGTGCCGCCGCAGCAACTGCACAGCCAGCCGTCGATCGCGCAGTATTTCCAGTAGTCGCAGCTCATCGGGTCGTCGCTCGCCCCCGACGCGGCGGCACCGGATGCGCCCGACGCCGCGTCGGCCGCATACGCGGTGCGATCGACGGGCAGCAGCGGCAGCATCGCCGATCCCACCAGCACCTTGCCGAGCTTCGCCATCGCGCTGCGCCGCGAACTGTGCTGCGCGACGCCGCGCGCCGACCGCTCGAACCATGAATCAAACAGGCCCATGTCGTTGTTCTCCCTTGACGTTGAAAGAGGGTCGGCCGGTCATGCGTGCTGCGCGTGCGCGTCGTGGCTGTGATCGCCGTGCACGAACTGCTGCAGCGATGCGACGCCGCGCTCCTTCGCTTCGAACAGGCTCTCGAGATGCTCGCGCGTATTGACGAGGCCCTTCGCACGCACCGTGCCGGTTTCGTCGAGCAGCACCGCATACGGCAGCTTGCCGATCTGGTACGCGAGGCCGAGCTCCTGCGACAGCACGTACGGGAAGCGCCCGAGGTCGTGCTTGCGCGCGAAGCGCGTGTGTTCGTCGATATCGCCGTCGCTCGCGAGCACGATGTTCACCGGCGTCGATTCGCTCGCCTGCAGCGACGGCAGCAGCGGCAGCAGCTTCTTGCAGACGGGGCACGTCGGCGACAGGAAGAACAGCAGCGTCGCCTTGCCCGACGCATCGATGCCGCCGACCTTCACCTGCGAGCCGCGAATGTCGGTCAGTTCGAACGCCGGCGCGATCGCACCGACCGCCGGCCCCTTGTCGATCATCAATGCGCCGGCCGGCATGATGCGTTCGTACAGGATGCCGATCTGGCGCACGAGCGCGAGACAGATCGCGCCGAGCGCGAGGACGGCCACCCACAGCAGGGCGGTGGAAACGGTGAGAGCGGTTTGCATCATGAATTCCTCAGATGGGAAAGGCGCGGTACGTTGGCGAGCAGCACGTCGACGGTGAGCAGCGCGCAGACGATCAGCAGCACGGAGAAGAACAGCGTCAGGTAGTCGAACCACACGACCGCGCGCGCGCCCGGCTCGACGAGCGCGGTCGCGGCCAGCGCGGCGAGCAGCAGCGCGCGACCGACGTGCAGCCAGCCGATGCCGCGCGGCGCATCCGCTCGCGCGGCCGCGAAGCCGGAACAGCCGCAGTCGATGTCGGTGTGGCCGCGCAGGAGATTGATCGCGATTGCCGCCGCGAAGGCGACGAGCAGCGCGATCAGGCCGATCGCGCCGACCATGCGCGTATCGGGAAACAGCAGTGCCGCCGCGCCGACGGCTTCCGCGAGCGGAATCGCGAACGCGACGGGCGCGGTCAGCGCGTCGGGCAGCAGCCGGTAGCCGGCGAGTGCCTGCCTGAACGCGGCGGGCCGGCGCATCTTCGCGAAGGCGCCGAGCAGCACGACGACGGCAGCGCCGGCCTGCGCGCTGGTGGCAAGTACGGGATCGAGCGTCATCGCGGCCTCACGGGTTGACGAGCAGCGACGACGTATTGCCGATCTGCTTCTCGACGTTCTGCAGCTTGCCCGTGCGCGCATCCATCACGACGAGGTCGGAGGTCGCCGTCAGCCCGTAGAACAGCGGCTTGTCGTCCTCGCTGACCTGGATCGACACGAGGGGATCGATCTTCTGCTGCGCGAGATCCCAGCGCGCGACACGCTGCTTCGACTTCAGGTCGAACACCCACACCTGCGTGCCGGGGTCCTTGTGCGAGCCGTCGGTACCCTTGTGCATCAGCACGTAGTAGCGGTTCTGCTTCGCCTGCACGGCCGTCTGCTGCATGCCGCCCGGGCGCCAGCCTTCGGCGCGTTCGGCGTCCGTCAGCAGCGGCCACGGCTTGCCGAACACGGGCTTGTCGCCGCTGAAATCCGCGCTGCGCACGTTGCCGCCGTAGGTCGTAAACAGGTAGTCGCCCTTGTAGCGCGACGCGTTCACGAACGCCGGATCCTTGTCGACGTCGATGAACGCATCCGACATCGTGCGCTTCGTTTCCTTGCCGTTCGCGTCGAGCGTGACGGTCAGCGCCTTGCCGCTTTCGCACAGCGCCGTGAAGCGGTCGTTGCCCGACGGATACGCGAGCACGCAGGCCGCCGTGTCGATCTCCGACAGCACTTTCTTCGAGACCGCGTCGATCACCGTCACCGATGCGGCCGGCGTGATGTTCGCGATGTACAGCCGCTTGCCGTCCACGCTGAGCGCGGTGTTGTACGGCGAAGGCACATGCTGCGCATGCTTCGCCGGAATCACGATCTCGCCCGCATGATCGAGCGTCGTGTTGTCGGTGATCTCGACGACGTCGGTGCGCGTGCCGTGCGAGCCGCGCGAGAAGTACGTCGTCGCGACGAAGCTCGTCTTGCGGTCCGGCGAGATCGCGAGGCCCGGGCCGAAGCCGCCGTCGATCTGGCCGAGCAGTTTCTTCGCATCGGCGTCGTACACGTAGATGCGTCCGTCGGTCATCGACGGCATCGAGATATCGACGATATAGACCTCGTGCGGATGCCAGGGCGGCATCTTCTGCACGACCAGTTCTTCCGGCTTTTCCGTCGCATTCGCGCCGCCGGCCCATGCCGCCGCGAACGCCAGCGTCGCCGCGAGCACCGCGGTTCGTCGCCTTGTCCTCATGTCGCCTCCAGTTGGGGAATCACGTAACGTGGGGCGACTGTAGTTCGACAATAAATCCGGTCAGCACCCGGACCGGCACCGCGTGCGTGCCGATTCGGGATATTGGAAAACCGCCTGAAAGGCACGCCGGCCGAAGGCTTCCGACCCTCTGGCAGATGCGCCCGGAATAGCGCTGCCCCTTATTGCGCCGACCGCGCGGTCGGTTTAATCTTGCGCGGTCCTGATCGACGCACCTGGAGGCGCTGTGTTCGTGTTTCACGAGAGGTTCGACAACGCGGACCGGCATGCCGAGGCGCTGCGCGGCTGGAACCAGCGCTACGACCAGATCGGCTCCGGCGCGTATCGCAGCGCGGTCAAGCATGCGGTGCTGGACAGCGTGCAGCTGTTCCAGGAAGCCGCCAACGTTCGCATCATCCAGCGCGGAAGGTTGCCGCACGACCAGACGGTGTTCGGCATGCCGCTCACCGGCGCGGGTGCGTTCGCATTCGGCGGTGCGCGCATCGAACGCGGCACGATGGTGCTGGCGCGCGGCGGCACCCCGTTCGAGCTGCACTCGCCCGACGACATGTCGCTGATCGGTGTCGTCGCCAATGGCGAACTGCTGCAGCAGATCGAGGATGCGGCCGACGTCCGCCTCGACGAAGTCACGTTGCGGCGCGGCGTCGTCGACATGCCCACTGCGGTGCTGATGCGCGCGAGCGTGCAGATCGCGACGCACCTCGAGCGTGTATTGTCGGCACCCGATACCTTCCGCGACGCACGCGCGCAGCGCGAACTGCGCGGCGAGATCGGCAACGTGCTCGTCGATCTCCTCACGTACCGGATTCCCGAGCCGCCGAACCGTCTCACGCATGCATGCCGCGCCGACATCGTGCGCCGCGTGCACGACTACGTGATCGACCATCCCGAGGCACCGGTCGACGTGCTGAGCCTGTGCACGCAATTGCGCGTGAGCCGGCGCACGATGCAGAACAGTTTCCAGTCGGTCGTGCAGACCAGCCCGTTGCATTACGTGCGATCGCTGCGCCTGTCGCAAGTGCGGCGGATGCTGCTCGACACGCGGCAGGCCGACCTGCCGATCAGCGACGCGGCCGCACGCTGGGGCTTCATCCACCTCGGGCATTTCGCGAACGCCTACAAGGCGCAATTCGGCGAGTTGCCGTCGACCACCGCGCGCCGTTCCGCGCGCGGCGCAAAAACGCGCTGAGGCCGCGCAAAACCCGCGATAATCTCCGGCTGACCGTTCGCCGCCCCGCGCGACACGCGACGACCACCGGATTCCATTGCCTGCCCCGATGCCCGAGGATTTCCACTTCCTGCTGCTGCCCGGCTTTTCCGCGCTCGGCTTCATGTCCGCGGTCGAACCGCTGCGCGTCGCGAACCGCTTTCGCACGGAGCTCTATCGCTGGCACGTGATCAGCGCCGACGGCGCGCCCGTCGCCGCGAGCAACGGCATTCCGGTCGCCGCCGAAGCCGCGTGCGCGGAGGTCGAAACGGTCGATACGGTGTTCGTCGTCGCCGGCTTCGATCCGCTCGTGTGCTACACGCGCGCGATCGGCGACTGGCTGCGCCGCCAGCACCGTCATGGTGCAACGCTCGGCGGCATCGACACGGGCAGCTTCGTGCTCGCGGAAGCCGGGCTGTTCGACGCGTCGCAGCCGCTCACGCTGCACTGGGAAGCACTGGCCGCGTTCCGGGAACGCTACCCCGGCCTGAACGCGACGCAGGAGCTGTTCGAGATCGACGACCGGCGCATCACGTGCGCGGGCGGCACCGCGTCGATCGACATGATGCTCGACCTGATCGGGCGGCGGCACGGTGCCGATCTCGCGGCGGCGATCTCCGAGCAGTTCGTGGTCAGCCGGATCCGGCAGCGCTCGGACAGCCAGCGGCTCGAGATCGCCGCGCGCTACGGCGTGCACAACCGCAAGCTGATCCAGGTGATCGGCACGATGCAGCGGCACATGGAAAACCCGCTCGGCTCCGATGCGCTCGCGCAGGAGGTGTCGATCACGCGGCGCCAGCTCGAACGCCTGTTCAGCGCGACGCTGAACGACACGCCGACGCATTTCTACCTGAACCTGCGGCTCGATCGCGCGCGTGAACTGCTGCAGCAGACCGACATGAGCATCACGTCGGTGTGCGTCGCGTGCGGGTTCGAATCGCCGTCGCATTTCTCGCGCACGTATCGCGCGCGATTCGGCCTGAGCCCGCGCAGCGACCGTCGCGCGACGCGCTGATCGTCGCAGGTTTCAAGCACAATCCCGCGCAGAATTGCGCGTTCCGGCAGCGTTTCCCGCCGCTCGCTGAACAATGCCGACGATTGATCGACGGACTGAAGAGGTCATCGAAAATAAACTGGAATGTCGTTGAAAATATTCTGTAACATACCAAAAAAAGTTAGATAGGCAGCCTAACGACTTGCATGCCGCATCGCGGCAGGCTGCCACCGATATCGATTCGATCCGAGGGGTATGACATGACGATGCTCGATTCGCCGTCGCCGCACCTGCCTGCCGTTCGATTCTTCGTTCGCCGCTTCTCGCGCGCGTCCTCCTGCTTCTCGCCGTCCAATCCCGCCAGTTTCTTTTCGACCTGACATTTAGGTTTCCTTAGTCAGTCGACGCTCCCCACACCGCTTCGCCGCACCGGCTCGATCGAGCCGGCGCGCGGGCCGTGTCGTGCCTGCGCGCCACGAACGCGCGGGCGTGTCCAACCGTTGAGATGAGGATCACGTATGCAGACATCACGCAAAGCACTGCCGCTCGCCCTGGGTCTCGCGCTCGGTTTCGGCATCGTCGGCGGCACCGCGGCCGATACGAAAGTCTCGAATCCGCAAGCAACGAGCCTGCGCGAAAGCCTGACACGCGGCGTCGCGCCGCCGGCCGCCAAGGCGGACACGGCCGCCGGGCAGTTCCGCGCGGACGGCGTGGCGGTCACGCTGTACAACCCCGCCTATCGCGCGAAGAAGGCCGCTGCGACGCCCGCCGCCACCGCGCGCGACTTCGTCGCGTCGCAGGCCGCGCAACTCGGGCTCGATGCGACCGCGCTCGCGAGCCTCGTCGTCACGTCGGAGCGCAGCGACGCCGAGTTCACCGTCGTGCGCCTGCAGCAGCAGGCAGCCGGATTGCCCGTGTACGGCAGCGATATCGCGGTGACGGTCGCGAAGGACGGCCGCATCCTGTACGTCGCGAGCAACACGATCAACGGCGTGGTCGCGAAGTCGGGCAAGGCGCAGGCCGTCGACCAGCAGCAGGCGCTCGACCGCGCACGCGCGTATCTCGGCGTGAGCGGCTTCACGAACCAGGATGCGCAGCTCGTCGCCTTCGTCGACAAGGCCGGCACGCATACCGCGTGGAAAGTGCGCGGCCGCCCGAACGACGGCCCGAAAGGCGACTGGGAACTGCTGATCGACTCGGGCAGCGGCGAAGTGCTGCGCGCCGAGGACAAGGCGTTCTACGCAACCGACGGCACGGGTTTCGTGTTCCGGCCCGACCCGCTGTCGCCGACCAAAAGCAGCTACGGCAGCACGGGCTACAAGGACAGCAACGACGCCGATTCGTCGCAACTCACCTCCGCGCGCGTGCGTGTGACGCTGAAGGATCTCGCGCAGTCGGGTGCGCGTTATTCATTGTCGGGCCCGTATGCGGCATGCGTCGATTTCGACGCGCCGCGCGACAACGCGTGTCCCGTGCAGTCGACCCCCGCATTCGAATTCACGCGCGGCAACCTGTATTTCGAGGCGGTGAACGCGTACTACCACATCGACACGTTCCTCCGTTACGTGAACCAGACGCTCGGCATCAAGGCGCTGCCGTACCAGTACACGGGCGGCGTGCAGTACGACCCGCACGGCGAATCGGGCGACGACAACTCGTCGTACTCGTCGAGCAGCGGCCGGCTGACCTTCGGGCAAGGCGGCGTCGACGACGCGGAGGATGCGGACGTCGTGATCCACGAACTCGGCCACGGCATCCACGACTGGGTGACGAACGGCGGCCTGTCGCAGCAGGAAGGGTTGTCGGAAGGCACCGGCGACTATCTCGCCGCCGCCTACAGCCGCGACTTCAACCAGTGGAGCCCGTCGGATGCGCAGTACCACTGGGTCTACAACTGGGACGGCCACAACGAGTTCTGGGGCGGCCGCGTGACCAACTGGAACGTTGGGCGCACCTATGCGCAGGCACGCGGCGCGGAGATCCATACGGCCGGCCAGTACTGGGCCTCGTGCAACCTCGTCGCGCGCGACGCGATCGGCGCGCAGGCGATGGACAAGGCGTTCCTGAAGGGGCTGTCGATGACCAACAGCTCGACCAACCAGAAAGCCGCCGCGCAGGCGGTGCTGACGGCGGCGTCCGCGCTCGGCTACAGCAACGCGCAGCTCACCGCGATCGGCAATGCGTACAACCAGAGTTGCACGTACGGCGTGACCGTACCGAAGAAGTCGTAATTCCGCAGCAGGCGGGGGCGCATCGCACGACCTGCGGCGCGCTCCCTTCAACGACATCGCCATCCTCATGAGATCGAACATGCCTACTCTGAAACTCACCCGCCTGAGCGCCGCGCTGGGCGGGATGCTGCTGACCGCCGCCGCGCACGCGACGCCGGTGTGGATCACGCTCGGCGACGCGGCGTTCCGCCAGTTGCAACGCATCGACGCGAGCGCCACCGCGCAATACAGCACGACGCTCGACGCCGGCAAGGCGGCCGACGGCGCGGCGCGCCGCGAGACCGTGCACGTCGTCGAGATCGACGATTCGCGGCTCGGCGAGCTGGCCCACGCCGTCCACCATACGCGCGGCCACGGGCCCGGCTACGTCGTGCACGACTCGTTCGACGACGCGCGCCAGGCACTGCAGCCGTTACCGACGCCGCTCGCGAAGCAGGCCGCGGCTTCCACGTACCAGGTTTCGAACGCGCCTCAGATCGGCACGTGGATCCAGCAGCTGCAGGCCAGCAACATCGTCGGCACGATCACGTCGCTGTCCGGCTTCACGAACCGCTACTACACGACGTCGCACGGCGTCGCCGCATCGGACTGGCTCGCGCTGCAGTGGAAGCAGCTGGCCGGCTCGCGCGCCGACATCACCGTCGAGCAGTTCACGCACACGGGCTTTCCGCAGAAATCCGTGATCCTGACGATCCGCGGCAGCGATCCGGCCGCGGGCACCGTCGTGCTGGGCGGCCACCTCGATTCGACGGTCGGGCGCACGACGGAAAACACGCGCTCGCCCGGCGCGGACGACGATGCGTCGGGCATCGCCAGCCTCACCGAAGCGCTGCGCGTGCTGCTGGCGAACAACTATCGGCCGAAGCGGACGATCAAGTTCGTCGGATACGCGGCCGAGGAAGCCGGCCTGCTCGGCTCGAAGGCGATCGCGAAGCAGTTTCGTACGCAAAACGTGAACGTGGTCGGCGTGCTGCAGCTCGACATGACGAACTACAAGGGCGACCCGAAGGACATCTACCTGATCACCGACTATACGAACGCGTCGCAGAACACCTACCTGACGAATCTGGCTAAGACCTACCTGCCGGAACTCGCGATCGGCACGTCGCAGTGCGGGTATGCGTGCTCGGATCATGCGTCGTGGAATGCGCAAGGGTATCCGGCGTCGTTCCCGTTCGAGGCCGATCAGAACGACAGTCCGTATATCCATACCGTGAACGACACGCTGGAGAATTCGGATCGGCAGGCGAACCATGCATTGAAGTTCGGCAAGCTGGCGCTGGCTTATGCGGTCGATCTCGGCGGCAACGGCAGTGCGACCGTGAAGCGCTGACGGCGTGCGGCCGGGCTGTTCGTCCGGAAATGACGGAAGCGTATGCTCGCGGTTTGCATACGCTTGCGTCGCGAAGCGTTCTCCGCGGTCGTGGCGCCGACCCGTCGCCGAACCCGGTACGCCGCGTCGTCCGGATAGAATCCCCGTTCGACCACTTCGCTACACGCTTCCCGCCATGACCGATTTCTCCCGCTCCATCGACGACCTGTCGCCCGCCCGTGTCACGACCGCGTTCGACCTGCCCGGCTACACGACCGTTCGCTCGCTCGGCGTCGTCCAGGGCATCGTCGTGCGCTCGCGCTCGATCGTCGGTTCGTTCGGCGCATCGCTGCAGACGATCTTCGGCGGCAACATCACGCTGTACACGTCGCTGTGCGAAAAAGCCCGCCAGCAGGCCTTCGACAAGATGCTCGCCGACGCAGGCAAGCTCGGCGCGAACGCGATCGTCGCGATGCGCTACGACTCGACCGAGATCGGCGCGGGTGTCACGGAAGTCATCTGCTACGGCACGGCCGTGCGCGTGACGCAGGACGCGTGACGCCCGTCACGCGTCGCGCTCGAGCGACTTCATCGTCGTGAGCTGCGGGAACAGCCGCATCCACGTGAGCGCGACGGCGATCGTCGCCGCGCCGCCGACGACGATCGCGGCCGGCGCGCCCCACCATGCAGCCGTCACACCCGATTCGAATTCGCCGAGTTGATTCGACGTGCCGATGAACAGCGAGTTGACGGCACTCACACGGCCGAGCATGTCGTCGGGCGTGCGCAGCTGCACGAGCGACAGGCGCACGACGACGCTCACCACGTCCGATGCGCCGAGCGCCGCCAGCGCGACGAGCGACAACACGAAATGCCTCGACAGCCCGAACACGATCGTCGCGATGCCGAACGCGATCACGCCGCCGAACATCGCGCGGCCGGGCCGCCCCTTGAGCGGAAAGCGCGTGAGCCACAGCGTGCCCGCGAGTGCGCCGACCGCCGGCGCCGCGCGCAACGCGCCGAGCCCCCACGGCCCGACCTGCAGGATGTCGCGTGCGTAGATCGGCAGCAGCGCGGTCGCGCCGCCGAACAGCACCGCGAACAGGTCGAGCGACAGCGCGCCGAGGATCGCCGGTTCGCGCCGGATGAATGCGATGCCTGAAAACACCGAACGGAGCGTCACCGGTTCGCGCGCGGGCGGCGCGCCGCGCAGCGGAATCGTGCCGCTCAACACCGCCGCGACCGCGAACGCGACGACGCTCGTGCCGAACGCGACGGGCGCGCCGACGCCATACAGCAGCCCGCCGAACGCGGGCCCGAGAATCTGCGCGGCCTGGTTCGCCGAGGTCGACAACGCGGTCGCGCGCGGCAGGTCGCTGCGCGGCACGACGGCCGGCAGCAGCGACGACACCGACGGCGACTCGAACGCGCGAGCCGTGCCGACGATCGCCGCGAGCGCATACACGGCCGGCGCGGCCAGCCATCCTTGCGCGGCACCGAGCAGGAACACGCCGGCGGCCAGCGCCTCGACGGCCTGGCAGATCGTCGCGATGCGCCGGCGGTCGTAGCGGTCGGCCACCTGCCCGACGACGAGCGTCAGCGCGAACATCGGCACGAACTGCGCGAGGCCCACGAGACCGAGTGCGAACGCGCTGTGCGTGAGCGCGTAGACGTACCACCCGATTGCAACCGACAGGATCTGGAAAGCCAGGGAAGACATCACGCGCGTGCCCCAGAAGCGCTGGAACGGAGCGTGACGGAACAGGTTGGCGGGCAACGCGGATAAGGGACTGGGATCGGGCACGGAGTCGGTCATCGAGGTCTCGGCGGTCGGCGCGGCACGCCGGCACCGTTCGGGAAAGCGACGGCGCACGCCGACGCATGCGCGCGACAACGGTACGGACGCGGCGAAATCGCGATGATATGCCAAGCACGCAAAACGGGCCTGGGACGTGGCCGGCAACGTCGCGCGGACGCGGGGGGCAACGCATCCGGCGGCCGCGTCGATCGCGGCCGCCGGATGGCGGCTCGGGCACGGGATCTTCCGATGCTGGCGGCCGCGGGCTTCACCGGGGGGGAACGCCCTCGTCGGCCGCGCCGCCGGCGATGCCGAACAGGCGTTGACCTTCCGGGGTGTCCTCGACTCGCCAACCCTGCGCGCTCAACGCTTCCCGTATCCGGTCGGCCTGCACCCAGTCCTTGTCCGCTCTCGCGCGCTCGCGTTCGGCGAGCAACCCGCGAACGTGTTCCGGAATGTCGGGGGCAACCGGCCTCCATGCGCGCAAACCGAGGCCCAGCACGGTGTCGAAGCTGTCCACAGTCGCTTTCAGCGTCGCGGGGGGCAGGTTGCTCCTGACCAGATCCCAGAGCACCGCGAGCGCCCTGGGCAGATTCAGGTCCTCGTTCACTTCGGCGTCGAATCGCGCGGCGAAATCCGCATCGACGCGCCCCCCGTCCGGCCAGCCGGCATACAGGTGCCGAAGCCGGTTCAGCGCGGTGTGCGCGGCATCGAGCGACGCCCACGTGAAATGCAGCTTGCTCCGGTAATGGGCCGTCAGGCACAGGTAACGGTACGCGAGCGGGTCGATATTCCGGCTCTGCAAGGTCTGCAGACGAACGAAATCGCCGCTCGACTTCGACATCTTCGCATCGGCGTCGAGCGTCAGGAAGTGCCCGTGCATCCAGTAATTCGCGAGGTTCGTGCCGTGGGCCGCCCGCGTCTGCGCGATCTCGTTGCTGTGGTGCACGGCGATATGGTCCTCGCCGCCGCAATGGATATCGAACAACGTCCCGAGATACTTCGCCGACATCGCCGAGCATTCGATATGCCAGCCCGGAAAGCCGCGCCCCCACGGGCTGTCCCATTCCATCTGCCGCTTGACGCCGGCCGGGCTGAACTTCCACAACGCAAAATCCGTGATGCTCCGCTTGTCGCCCAGCGCGACCCGCTTGCCCGCCTGCAACCCCGCGCGGTCGAGCCGCGCGAGATAACCGTAGTCATCCTGCCGACTGGTGTCGAAGTAGAGGCCGTCGTCCGTGCGATAGACGTAGCCGCCCCGGTCGAGCGTTTCGATGAACGCGATCTGTTCGGCGATGTGATCCGTGGCGCGGCACCAGACCGTCGGCTCGAGCAGGTGGAGCGCGCGCCAGTCCCGCACGAAAGCGTCGGTGTAGCGCCGGGCGATGGCCCACGCCGATTCGCCGGTGCGGCGGCTGCCCTTTTCCATCTTGTCTTCGCCTTCGTCCGCATCCGAAGTCAGGTGGCCGACGTCGGTGATGTTGACGACGTGCCGCACCTCGTATCCGTTGCGCACCAGTACGCGGCGCAGGAGATCCTCGAACACGTAGGTTCTCAGGTTGCCGATGTGGGCGTCGTCGTAGACCGTGGGGCCGCAGCAGTACATGCCGACCTGCCCGGCCCGGATTGGCGTGAACGGGCGTACGGTACGCGACCAGGTGTCATACAGCGCAAGCGGCATCGAGTTTCTCCGTCCGAAGGTGTCGGCCCAAAAACAAAAAGGCCGCCTGTCTTGCATCACAGGCGGCCGGAAGGCGATTGCTTGAATGTTCAGCGAGTTCGCTGGACGCAACTTCCCCCTGGCACGTTCTGACAACATGCGCGGAGCAGCGACGAGAGGAAATGGGCGCGATCAAGCATTGGGACGATGCTAGCGTCTATAGACGGCACCGGTCAATACCGTCGGGCAGTCGCCCGGCGACGATCCCCGTGCGGCGGCCCGGCAGCGGGCCTTGACCGGACGGCTCTCGTGCCCGCTCAACCCCGTCAGGCAAAAAAAAGCGCGAACCTCGGTTCGCGCCAAAGAGAGACCTCGCTGAAGACGTCACAACCTCACACCACCCCGCTCAGAACGAATGCCGCATCCCGATCCGCACGTCGGCCTGCGTCTGCGTCGTCGACGGCGTGAAGCTGTAGCCGACCACCGCATCGACGCCTTGCGACGCGCGCAGGTAATCGCCGGAGATATACACGTCGGTCCGCTTCGACAGCAGGTAATGCAGGCCCGCCGTGCCCTGGTTCCAGTGATGGCCTTCGAAGCGCGTGTGCTGGTAGCCCGCGATCAGGCTCAGCGCCGGCGTGAACTGGTACAGGCCGCCGCCTTCATACACCTGCATGTGCGACGACTGGCCGAAACCCTTGATCGTCGTGTACGAGAAGTTGGCGTCGAGCGTCAGCTTGCCGATCGTGTAGCTCGAGCCGATGCCGAACGTGCCCTGGCTGTCGACGTCCATCGGCGTGTTCGCGAACAGGTCGGTGCGTGCGCCGGTCGCCGGATCGACGGTCACCGTCTGCTGGCCGAGGAACGTGTGCGTGCCGATCATCGCGTACGGGTCGAACGCATAGATGCCGTTCGGGTTGTTCAGGCGCGTGTACGCGGCGCCGATCGAGAAGTCGCCCTTCGTGAAGCTCGCGCCCGCGCTCCACGCGCTGTTGCGGTGGAAGTTGCCGGCGACGTTGCCGAACGAGTACATCGCGCCGAACTTGAAGCCGCTGAGGTCGTTCGACAGGAACTTCACCGAATTCGGCAGGCGGTCGCCGTTGAAGCGGTCGAAGTCGCCCTGGTGGATCGCATAACCGCTGCCCCACGCGGAGATGTTGTAGATCGACACGAGTTCGTTCGTGATGTCGAGCTGGTTGCCGAACGACAGGGTGCCCCAGTCGTTCTGCAGGCCGACATACGCCTGCCGGCCGAATTCGGCGCCGCCGAAGCCGAGCTGCCCGGTGCCGAGGCGGAAGCCGCTCTCGAGGGTGAACACGGCCTTCAGGCCGCCGCCGAGGTCTTCCGTGCCCTTCAGGCCGAAACGGTTCCCGTACGCGACGCCGTCGTCGAACTTGACCACGTGCGAGCCGCCCGTGTTGTTCACGTACGTGATGCCTGCGTCGAGAATCCCGTACAGCGTCACACTGCTCTGCGCATGCCCGATGGCGGGCACGCAGGCCGC
This sequence comes from Burkholderia sp. AU4i, assembly GCF_000466765.1. Taxonomy (NCBI): domain Bacteria; kingdom Pseudomonadati; phylum Pseudomonadota; class Betaproteobacteria; order Burkholderiales; family Burkholderiaceae; genus Burkholderia; species Burkholderia sp. AU4i. Next base: position 71,773 of record NZ_ASSI01000125.1, read on the forward strand.
GCATGCAAGCGCGGCGGCTACGGCAACTTTGGTGTGCTTCATTGTCGACCACCCTCCCTGAACCGTTCGATGGAAAGAATCTCGTCCCGGCGCGTGCCGCGATGCGCCGGTGGATTCGAATTCGGTACGCCCGCTGGCTTCGGCATTTCGTTTTCCGCAATAACGCAGCCATTGGCGAAAAATACAAACCCATATTTCGCGTCACCCGTCTGAAGGCGACACCAAATGGTCACGATGCGACCCGCTCGGGAAAACACGTAGACGGGCGGCCCGGTAAAAACCGGCCGCCCGGAAGGAGGGAATCAGCGCCCGTCGAGGGCCGCGCGCACGGCCGGCAGGCCCGGTGCGCCGGCCGCCGTCGTCACGCCGTCCAGCCAGCCGGCAACCAGCGCCGGGTCGGATTTCAGCGCACGCTGCGCCGCGAGCGCAGGCGACGTCTTGTGGTCGAGCATGTCGGCGATCATCCGGTTCTCGACATCGACGGTGAACGTCATCTGCCGGAACAGCCGCGCCAGGTTCGCGCACTGGCCGGCGAACCCGGCGCGCGTAACCGTGTTGACGGTCGCGCCGCCGTAGTTCGGGCCGAAATACGCATCGCCGCCCGACAGGTAGGTCAGGTGGAACTTCGTGTTCATCAGATGCGGCTCCCAGGCCAGGAACACGATCCACCGCTTGTCGCGCACCGCGCGCTCGACCTGCGTGAGCATGCCCGTCTCGCTCGATTCGACGAGCGACCAGTTTGCCGCGCCGAGCGCGTGGTCGGCGAGCATCCGCTTGATGTTCTGGTTCGCGGGCGCGCCGGGCTCGATCCCGTAGATCTTGCCGCCGAAGCGGTCGGCGTAGCGCGCGAGATCGGCGAACGTATGCACGCCGGCGGCGGCCACGTAGTCGGGCACCGCGAGCGTGAACTTCGCGCCGCTCAGATTCGCGTGCAGCACGTCGATCGACTTCTCGTCGACGAACGGCTTCACGAGCGGCGCCTGCGCGGGCATCCAGTTGCCGAGGAACACGTCGACCTGCCCTTTCTTGAGCCCCTGGTACGTGATCGGCACCGACAGGTTCGCCACGTCCTGCCGATAGCCGAGCGCCTTCAGCACGACGCCCGCCATCGCATTCGTCGCATCGATGTCGGTCCAGCCGGGCGCCGCCATTTTCACGTCGCCACACGTCTGCGGGTCGGCCGCGTGCGCAGGCTGCGTCGCCGCCACGCACGCGGCGGCGGCGAGCGCCGCGCCGATCCTTCGGATTGCTGCATTGCGTTGCCGTTTCATGGTTCGCTTCCTCCGTCGTTCTTCAATGATCGCGATGCGGGGCGCTCAACGCCCGATGCGCGGAAAGCGCGCCATCGCCTCGAGCGTGTCGAGTTCGATGTGATTGCGCATGTAGCGCTGGCTCGCGTCGGTGAACGGCTGCCAGTCCCACGCGTGGATGCGGCCCTGCGTCGTCGCCGCGTAATGGAAACGCCGGCGCCGCTGGCTCGCGCGCACCTGCCGGTCCAGTTCGGGCAGGTTCCAGCGCTGCGCGGCTTGCGCACGGAACGCGGCCAGCACGTCCGCGGCTTCCGGCGTGCCGGCGAGGTTCGTCAGCTCGCGCGGGTCGTCGCCGAGGTGATAGAGCTGGTCGGGATCGGCCGGGCAATGCACGTACTTCCAGTCGCCGCTGCGGATCATCACGACCGGCGCGACCGCACCTTCCGCGAGGTATTCGCCGAGCGCAACATCGTGCGCCGGCGTGCCGTTCAGGTGCGGCACGAGGCTTGCCCCGTCGACGGGGTCCGGCCAGCCGCCGGCGGGGGCGGCGCCGGCCAGGTCGACGAGCGTCGGCAGCAGGTCGACGTGCGACACCGGCCCGCGCACGCGCGCGGCGCCGAAGCGCCCCGGCGCGTGCACGATCAGCGGCACGCGGCAGCCGCCCTCGAAGAACGTCATCTTGTACCAGAGCCCGCGTTCGCCGAGCATGTCGCCGTGGTCGGACGTGACGATCACGATCGTGTCGTCGGCGAATCCGCACTGTTCGAGCGCGGCCAGCACACTGCCGAACTGCGTGTCGACATACGAGGTTGCACCGTAGTACGCGCGACGTGCGGCGCGGATCTGTGCGTCGGTGGGCGGCGTCCGGTCGTTCTCGCAGACGAAGCGCAGCCGCTGCGAATGCGGATCGCTTTCCGCCGCGTCGAGGCGCACGGCCGGCAGGTCGATCTCGTCGTCGCGATAGAGATCCCAGTATTCGCGCGTGATCGCATACGGGTCGTGCGGATGGGTCAGCGACACGACCATGCAGAACGGCCGCGCATCGTGCCCGGCCGCCCGCTCGCGCGCGACGTCGTACAGCTTCTGCTTCGCGGCGAACGTGACCTCGTCGTCGAAATCGAGCTGGTTGGTGCGCACGCACGGGCCCGCGTCGAGTACCGAACTCATGTTGTGATACCAGCTCGGCCGCTCCGCCGGGCTGTCCCAGTCGGGCACCCAGCCGAAATCGGCCGGATAGATGTCGGTCGTGAGCCGCTCCTCGAAGCCGTGCAACTGGTCGGGCCCGCAGAAGTGCATCTTGCCGGACAGCATCGTCCGGTAGCCGCCCGCGCGCAGGTAGTGCGCGAACGTCAGCGTTTGCGCCGGCAATTCGGCGGCGTTATCGTAGGCGCCGATCCCCGACGGCAGCTTGCCGGTCAGCAGCGAAAAACGCGACGGCGCGCACAGCGGGCTCGCGCAGTAGGCGGCGTCGAACACCACGCCTTGCGCGGCGAGACGGTCCAGCGTCGGCGTGCGCGCGACGCGGTTGCCGTAGGCCGGCAGCGCGAACGGCGTGAGCTGGTCGGCCATCAGGATCAGGATGTTGGGTGTCGGGTTCGTCATCGGCAGTCGTGGGGAAAACGGTGTTCGAATGGAACGGCGCGCCGCTCGCGCAGCGAGACGTCCGGCATGACGGAAGCGGCCCGACGAAAGTGCCGCGCGGGCACGCCGCGCTGGCTAGAATCGCGGAATGCGTTGCGTGCCACCCGTGGCGCGGAATGCGAAGCGGGGCGTGAAGCAGCCCGTGAAGCAGCCTGTAAAGCACGTGTGCCGCACCGTCCGATGCACTATCGCCTGCCCGAATTCGCGCGGGAAGGCGTCCGGCCCTTATGGGGCCATTAGAGGGACTTATGTCGAAATCCGAACCGTTACCGTCGATGCAGGCGCTGCGCGCGTTCGAATCGGCGGCCCGGCTCGCGAGCTTCACGGCCGCCGCGCGCGAGCTCGGCTCCACCCAGCCGGCCGTGAGCCAGCAGGTGTTCCAGCTCGAGGCCGAACTGGGCGTGCCGCTGTTCGAGCGCAGCCCGCGCGGTGTCACGCTGACGGCCGACGGCGAGTGCCTGTACGAAGCGGTGCGGCTGAGCCTCGACACGCTGCGCGGCGCCACCGCGACCCTGCGGGCGCGCCGCGAGCACGGCGCGCTCACGATCGTCACCGACTTCGGCTTCGCCACCTACTGGTTGATGCCGCGCCTGGCCGGGCTGAAGCGCGTGATGCCGGATGTCGACGTGCGGGTCGTCACGTCGCAGGATTACGACGCGCAGCGCGACCACGGCGACATCGCGATCCTGTTCGGCGACGGCCACTGGCCGTCGTGCACGGCCGCGCGGCTCTTTCCGGAATCGGTCACGCCCGTGTGCTCGCCCGCGTTCCGCGACGCGCACCCGCACGTCGCCCGGGCCGATCACCTGCTCGCGTTGCCGCTGCTGCACGTGCAGCCGACGCGCCCCGAGCGCTGGCTGTCGTGGTCCGGCTGGTTCGACGCGCACGGCCTCGACACGGCAGCCGCCGCGCGCGGCGTGACCTTCAACAGCTATGCGCTCGTGATCCATGCGGCGCTGCTCGGCGAAGGCGTTGCGCTCGGCTGGGCGCCGCTCGTCGACGAACTCGTCGCGTCCGGGCAGCTCGTGAAGCTCGTCGACGCGCCGGTCGTCACGCCACGCGGCTACTTTCTCGTGCGGCCGCCGCAGCGGCCCGAGCCGGACGCGACCCACGTGTTCCGGCGCTGGCTGCTCGACGCGTGCGCGCCGGCCTGAACGGCCGTCTGTCCGGCCGGCGGCTACGGGCCTGATGCACGCCTGACGGCCGCTGGACCGGCCGCGCCCGCCCCGCCAG
>NZ_ASSI01000126.1:0-40744 GCF_000466765.1 Burkholderia sp. AU4i
CGGCCTGCGGCGGCGCGAGTACGCGACGTCGCTCGGCCGCCGCTCGCCGCGCACGAGCCCCAGGCGGCCGATCGGCAGCGCGTTCGTGAACGGCGTCGCCGCGATGTCGATGTCGATGCAGCCGTCGAGTTCGGGCAGCGCACGGCCCGCGCCGTCGCGCCAGTGGCCTTCGCCGTCGCCGCGCAGTTCGAGCGTGCCGCCGCCCATCACCTTCAACACCGCATACGTCACGCGCCAGTGCGCGTCGCACTCGACGCGATACGCGAGCCCGTACGCACGGCCGTACCGCTGGCCGACCACCGCGCTTTCGACGACGATCCCGCCGCCGCTCCGGTCGAACGTCAGATGTTCGACCCCGTCGCCTTCGAGCGACGCCCATCGCACTTCACGCATCGTTTCCCCTCCCGGTTTCCCCGCTGCGGGACACTGTCGCACGAATCCGCCGACGAAAGCGCCGGCGGATGCCTGAATTTCCTCACCACGGAACGTCCGCCCCGAAAAACGCCATGCGGCACCCGCCTGGACACGGCCAACCACCCGCATTCCCCATTTCGGGGCAGCGCCGACAAATCCTGACTATCCAGAATTCCCTATTCCGGTGCATCGGATTGTGTCCTATGCTCGCGGCTCGTCCTGTTCCGCCGCCATCATGCCTACCGCCCGCTCCGCCTCGCCGTCAATCGACCTGCGCATCCTGCTGCGCGGCATCGGTCAGATCGTACTGCAGGCGAACGCGCTCACCGGCGCGCTGCTGCTCGCCGCGCTGGCGCTGACCGATCTGCGGCTGGCATGCGCGGCGCTGCTCGGCTCGGCCGCCGCCAGCATGACCGCCGTGCTGACGGGCGCCGCGCGCCACGACGTCGAACAGGGGCTGCACGGCTTCAACGGCGCGCTCGCCGCGCTGATCGCGGCGCTGTTCGCGCCCGCTTCCCTTGCAGCCGTCGCGCTGGCGCCGCTGGCCGCGATCGGCGCGGCGCTCGTACAGCGCGCGATGCGCACCCCGCTCGCCCGCTGGCGCCAGTGCCCGTATTCGAGCCCGTGCCTCGCCGTCACCGCGCTGTGGCTGCCGTTTGTCGCACCGCAACACGCGACCGACGCGACGGCCGGCATGGCACTGACGCCGTCGTCCGTCACCGACGCATTGCTGTCGGGAGTTGCGCAGACCACCTTCGCGCAAGGCGCATGGGCCGGCGCGCTGATCGTCGCGGGCCTCGCCGTCGCGTCGCGCCGCGCGGCCGCGTTCGCGCTCGGCGGCGCGATCGTGTCGACCGTGCTGCTGCTCATGCTCGGCGCGAACGGCGCGCCGTTCGCCGACGGCCTGCTCGGCTTCAACGGCGCGCTCGCCGCACTGGCGCTGATGTCGCGCGGCCCGCGCGCGGCACTTGCAGGCGCCGCACTCGCCGCGCTGATCCAGTGGCTTGCGATGCGTGCCGGCATCCCCGTGTTCACGGCGCCGTTCGCCCTTGCATCGTGGGTGACCGTAGCCGTCGCGCGCCGCCTCACCTTCGGAGAACCCGATGTCGTCATTCGCACACCGTCCTGATGCCGTGAAACCCGGCGGCCCGATCTCGGACGCCGAACGCCGGCTGCGCGTCGACCTCGCCGCCGCCTACCGGCTCGTCGCGCTGAACGGCTGGGACGACCTGATCTACACGCATCTTTCCGCGACCGTGCCCGGCGAGCCCGGCCACTTCCTGATCAATCCGTTCGGCCTGACGTTCGACGAGGTCCGCGCATCGAACCTCGTGAAGATCGACCTGGCCGGCAACCGGATCGGCGCCGGCGAGCACGCGGTCAACGTGACGGGCTTCGCGCTGCATGCGGCCGTGCATGCCGCCCGCGCCGACACCGTCTGCGTGATGCATCTGCACAATACGGCCGGCATCGCCGTATCGATCCAGCGCGACGGGCTGCTGCCCGCGTCGCAGCACGCGCTGCGCTTCCACGGCGACCTCGCGTACCACGACTACGAGGCGCTCGCGTTCTCGCCGGCGGAAGGCGCGCGGCTTACCGCGAGCCTCGGCGCGAAATCCGCGATGCTGCTGCGCAACCACGGCACACTGACGGTCGGCCGCACCGTCGCCGAAGCCTATGTGCTGATGGACACGCTGATCAAGGCCTGCGATATCCAGGTGCGCGCGCAGGCCGGCGGCGGGCCGCTCGTGCTGCCCGACCCGGCAGTGGCCGACCGCACCGCCGAACAACTGCGCGACGGCGGCGCGATCGAAGGCGAACTGGAATGGCCGGCGCTGCTGCGCCGGCTCGACCGGATCGATCCGTCGTATCGCGACTGACGCATCCCTGGCCGCGATCGCGGCCGAACCCGACACACTCAACCGGAGCACTTGTCATGCCGACTTTCAATATCCAGCTCTTCGAAGGCCGCACCGTCGAACAGAAGCGCGAATTCGTCGAAGCAATCACGCGCGTCACGTGCGAGACGCTCGGCTGCGAGCCGGGCGCGGTCGACATCATCCTCACCGACGTGAAGAAGGAGAACTGGGCGACGGCCGGGAAGCTGTGGAGCGACGAGCGCTGAACGTCACACCCGGCGATGCTTGAGCACCCCGCCCGCATCGCACTGATTCATCCCCTGCGGCGCCCGCCCGGCGGCGCTGCAGGCGGCTTCCTTCTCCGCCTCCCGTTGTGCGCGCGCACATCGCAATGTCACGCGATCGGTGCATATAATGCGGCTCAGACGCAGCAGCCGATGGCCACCCGACGAGGAGACCGCCATGGAAGCGAAGAACGAGGAAGTCGTCGCACACCTGCTCTCGGACGTCGTCGAATTCGCGCGCGGGCGCCTGCCCGAAGCCACGTTCCGGATCGTCGAACCCTTCCTGCGTCATTACTACGACTTCGCCGATGCCGACGATCTGCAGAGCCGCAGCATCGCCGATCTCTACGGCGCGGCGATGGCGCACTGGCAGACCGCCCAGAAATTCGTGCCCGGCAGCGAGCGGCTGCGCGTGTACAACCCGATCCTCGAACAGCACGGCTGGCATTCCGACCACACGGTCATCGAGATCGTCAACGACGACATGCCGTTCCTCGTCGATTCGGTGACGATGGCCGTCAACCGCCTCGGGCTCGCGCTGCATTCGGCACTGCACCCGGTGTTCCGCATCTGGCGCGGCGCCGATGGCGGCATCGAGCGCGTCGATGCGGGCGGCGCGACGCCCGGCGACGGCCAGTCGCAGCTCGCGTCGTTCATCCATTTCGAAGTCGATCGCTGCGGCGATGCCGCGCTGCTCAACACCTTGCGCAACGACATCGCGCACGTGCTCGGCGACGTGCGCGCATCGGTGGAAGACTGGCCGAAGATCGTCGACATCGCCCGCGCGACGATCAAGGAGATGAAGGCGCGCGAATCGACTGCGGAAGACATCGAGGCGCGCGCGTTCCTCGAATGGATGGCCGCCGATCACTTCACGTTCCTCGGCCAGCGCGACTACGCGCTCGTGTCCGACGGCACGGGCTTCGGGCTGCGCGGCATCGAGGGCACCGGCTTCGGCATCCTGCGCGAATCGCTGCGCACGTCCGGCGCCCCCGACGTCACGCCGCTGCCGCAGGCCGCCGCCGACATCATCACCGGCCCCTGGCCGATCTTCCTGACCAAGGCGAATTCGCGCGCGACCGTGCACCGGCCCGGCTATCTCGACTACGTCGGCGTGAAACTCGTCGGCGCCGACGGCAAGGTCGCCGGCGAGCGCCGCTTCATCGGGCTCTATACGTCGACCGCCTATTTCGGTTCGTATACCGAGATCCCGATCGTGCGCCGCAAGTGCGCGAACATCGTGCGGCGCGCGGGCTTCCTGCCGAAGGGCCATCTCGGCAAGTCGCTCGTGACGGTGCTCGAAACCTATCCGCGCGACGAACTGTTCCAGGCCGACGAAGACCAGCTCTACGACATCGCGCTCGGCGTCCTGCGGCTGCAGGAACACCAGCGCACGCGCCTGTTCGTGCGGCGCGACCGCTTCGACCGCTTCGTGTCGTGCCTCGTGTTCGTGCCGCGCGACAAGTACAACACCGACCTGCGCCGGCGCATCGCGAAGCTGCTCGTCGATGCGTACAACGGCGTGAACGTCGAATTCACGCCGCTGCTGTCGGAATCGGCGATCGCGCGCATTCATTTCGTCGTGCATGCGGAACCGGGCACGATGCCCGACGTCGACACGCGCGAGCTCGAAACGCGGCTCGTGCAGGTCACGCGCCGCTGGCAGGACGATCTCGCCGACGCGCTGCTCGACGCCTTCGGTGAAGAGCAAGGCAACCGGCTGCTGCAGCGTTATGCCGATTCGTTCCCGGCCGGCTACCGCGACGACTATCCGGCGCGCACGGCCGTGCGCGACATCGAGCTGATCGAGCGGGTGAAGGATTCGGGGCAGCTCGCGATGAACCTGTACCGGCCGATCGAGGCGGAAGCGCGCGCGTTCCGCTTCAAGGTCTATCGCGCGGGCGACCCGATCGCGCTGTCGCGCAGCCTGCCGATGCTCGAGCATCTCGGCGTGCGCGTGGACGAGGAGCGGCCGTACCGGATCCAGACGCAGGACGCCGCGCATGCGTGGGTGCACGACTTCGGCCTCGAGCTCGCGGACGACACCGAATTCGACATCGAGCGCGTGAAAGGCCTGTTCGAGGATGCGTTCGACCAGATCTGGAGCGGCCGGATCGAGAACGACGACTTCAACCGCCTCGTGCTGCGCGCCCATCTGAGTGCGCGCGAAGTGACGATCCTGCGCGCGTATGCGAAGTATCTGCGGCAAGTCGGCTCGACCTTCAGCGACGCGTATATCGAGCGCGCGCTGACCGGCAACCCGGCGATCGCACGGCAGCTCGTCGAGCTGTTCCTGCTGCGCTTCGACCCGGCCACCGGCGACACGCGCGACGTGCAGGCCGAGCGGCTGCTGAAGGCGATCGAAGGCGCGCTCGACCAGGTGCCGAACCTCGACGAAGACCGCATCCTGCGGCAGTTCCTCGGCGTGATCAACGCGACCGAGCGCACGAACTACTTCCTCGTCGACGCGAACGGCGAATCTAAACCGTACCTGTCGTTCAAGTTCAATCCGGCGAAGGTGCCCGGGCTGCCCGAACCGAAGCCGATGTTCGAGATCTGGGTATACTCGCCGCGTGTCGAGGGCGTGCACCTTCGCGGCGGGCGCGTCGCGCGCGGCGGCCTGCGCTGGTCGGATCGCCGCGAGGATTTCCGCACCGAGGTGCTCGGGCTGATGAAGGCGCAGATGGTGAAGAACGTCGTGATCGTGCCGGTCGGCTCGAAAGGCGGCTTCGTCGTGAAGAACCCGCCGCCGCCGAGCGATCGCGAAGCGTGGATGCGCGAAGGCATCGCGTGTTACCAGACCTTCCTGCGCGGCCTGCTCGACCTGACCGACAACCTGGCCGGCAACGCGATCGTGCCGCCGCCCGACGTCGTGCGTCACGATCCGGATGACCCGTACCTGGTGGTCGCCGCCGACAAGGGCACGGCCACCTTCTCCGACTACGCGAACGCGATCTCGCACGAATACGGCTTCTGGCTCGACGACGCGTTCGCGTCCGGCGGCTCGGTCGGCTACGACCACAAGAAGATGGCGATCACCGCGCGCGGCGCGTGGGAATCGGTCAAGCGCCACTTCCGCGAGATGGGCATCGATACGCAGACGACCGACTTCACCGTGGTCGGCGTCGGCGACATGTCGGGCGACGTGTTCGGCAACGGGATGCTGCTGTCGCCGCATATCCGGCTCGTCGCCGCGTTCGATCACCGGCACGTGTTCCTCGACCCGAACCCCGATCCCGCGACGAGCTTCGCGGAGCGCGCGCGCATGTTCGCGCTTGAACGCTCGAGCTGGGCCGACTACGATCCGGCCGCGATCTCGGCGGGCGGCGGTATCTATCCGCGCACCGCGAAGACGATCCCGCTGTCGCCCGCCGTGCAGGCCGCGCTCGGCATCGACGCGCACGCGCTGCCGCCGGCCGAGCTGATCCGCGCGATCCTGCAGGCGCCGGTCGACCTGCTGTACAACGGCGGCATCGGCACCTACGTGAAGGCGGCGCGCGAAACCCACCTGCAAGTGGGCGACCGCGCGAACGACGCGGTGCGCGTGAACGGCGCGGACCTGCGCTGCAAGGTCGTCGGCGAAGGCGGCAACCTCGGCTGCACGCAATTTGGCCGGATCGAGTTCGCGCAGCGCGGCGGCCGCATCAACACCGACGCGATCGACAACTCGGCCGGCGTCGATTGTTCGGACCACGAAGTCAACATCAAGATCCTGCTCGGGCTCGTCGTGTCCGACGGCGAGATGACCGAGAAGCAGCGCAACGCGCTGCTCGCGGAGATGACCGACGAAGTCGGGTTGCTCGTGCTGCGCGACAACTACTACCAGACGCAGGCGCTGTCGATCGCCGGCCGTTATGCGGTCGAGCTGCTCGATGCGGAGGCGCGCCTGATGCGCTGGCTCGAACGCGCGGGCCGCCTGAACCGCGTGATCGAATTCCTGCCGACCGACGACGAAGTCGCCGAACGGCAAGCCGCGAAGCTCGGCCTCACGTCGCCGGAACGCGCGGTGCTGCTCGCGTACAGCAAGATGTGGCTGTACGACGCGCTGCTCGAATCCGACGTGCCCGAGGATCCGCTGGTTGCCGCGATGCTCGTCGACTACTTCCCGAAGCCGCTGCAGCAGCGCTTCAGCGAACCGATGCGCCGCCACCCGCTGCGCCGCGAGATCCTCGCGACGCATCTGACCAACGCGCTCGTGAACCGCGTCGGCTGCGCATTCGTGCACCGGCTGATGGAAGAAACCGACGCGAAGCCCGGCGACATCGTGCGGGCGTGCATCATGGCGCGCGACGTGTTCGACCTCGATGCGGTGTGGCGCGACATCGATGCGCTCGACAACCGCGTCGCCGACGACGTGCAGGCGCGCATGTTCGTCGACGTCGCGCGGCTGCTGGAGCGCGCGGCGCTGTGGTTCCTGCGGCATCTGCAATCCGGCGCGGTGGCCGACGGCGGCGTCGCCGAGCTGATCGCGCGCTGCCGCGACGCGGCCGAGCGGCTTGCGCCGCAACTGCCGTCGCTGTTGCCTGCCGACGATCTCGAAGCGCTGTCCGGGCGGCAGCGCGTGCTGGTCGAAGCCGGCGTCGACAGCGCGCTCGCGGTGCGCGTCGCGAGCGGCGACATCTCGGCCGCGCTGCTCGACATCGCCGAAGTGGCCGCGACCAGCAACCGCAGCCTCGAACTCGTCGCGGGTGTGTATTTCTCGCTCGGCACGCTGCTCAATTACAGCTGGATCGGCGAGCGCGCGGCGACGCTGCCGACCCCGACGCACTGGGACATGCTGGCGCGCGCGGCCGCACTCGCGGAAGTCGCGCGCCTCAAGCGCACGCTCGCGGCGAGCGCGCTTGCGGAATCGCCGGATTCGACCACGCCGGAGACGATCGTCGGCGCGTGGCGCGCGCGCCGCGAAGCCGCGCTCGCACGCTACGAGCACCTGCTCGCCGACTTGCGCGCGTCCGGCGGCGCCAGCCTCGCGGTGCTGCTCGTGGTCGTGCGGGAAATGGCCGTGCTCGAACGCGCGTGACCAGGCTGGCCGGTTCCGCGTGACCGGAACCGGCGCGCTCGCTGCCGGCATGCTTGCGTACGCGCGAGGCTAGACCGTCGCGACCAGCAGTTCCTCCGCGTTGTTCGGCGGCCTGAGTCCGTCCGCACGATCCGCGAAATACCGACGCGTCAGTTCGGCAGCCGCAACGTGCTCGGTCTTCGTGAAGCCGGCCTCCCGCGCGAGCGCCTGCATCTGTGCCGGCATGAAGAAGCTGATGAACGGCGTGCCGCTTGCGCGCGCGCCCTTCGCGGCCATTTCCAGCCCCGGACGCACGTCCGGATCCGCATTTTCCAGCGGCAGCAGGAACGTCATCGCGAGCGTCGAGCCCGGCGCGAGCGAGGCGACTTCGCGCAACGCCGCCGCGTTCGCCTCGCGCGTCAGGTACATGCTGACGCCGGTGGACACGACGACCGCCGGCTTGCCGGCATCGAAGCCCGCACCGACGAGCGCCGCGCGCCACGACTGTTTCGCCTCGAAATCGACCGGCACGAAACGCAGCCAGTCGGGCACGCCGAAGCCCAGCTCGACGAGGCGCCGTTGCTTCCAGCGCTGCGGCGCCGGCTGGTCGACTTCGAAGACGGTCACACGCGACGCCATGTCGGGCCGGCGCTGCACGAAGCTGTCGAGCCCTGCGCCGAGGATCACGTACTGGCTCACGCCGCGCGCGGCCTGCTCCACCACGAGATCCTCGATGAAGCGCGCCCGCGCGACGATCGACGCGCGAAACGGCCGCGTGAACTGCGGATCCATGTCACCGCGCTGCTGCCAGCCGGGTTCCGGTGCGAGCAATTGCCGCCCGACTTCGTCGGCGAGCACATGCGGCGGTGCATCGAGTTCGACGTGCAGCGCACGCCACAGCGCGACGCGCGCGGCGGTGCTGTCGGGCGCGCTTTCACGGGGTTCGGTCATGTCGGCCTCACGCGCCCTGCTGCCCTGGCGCCTGCAGGCGCCACACGCGACCGTCCGGATCGCGTACGGTCATGTCGCGCGTGCCCCAGTGCGTATCCTCGAACGGTGTGACGACGTCAACGATCGGCTGCGGCTGCACCGCCTGTTCATTCGGCACCTTGAGCACGACCTGCATGTCCGGCGTTTCGCCCGGCGGCACTTCGGCGATGAACAGGAAGGGGCCGTCGCCATGACGCAGCTGGCCCGAGTTGTGATCGGTTTCGAACTCCAGCGTAAAGCCCAGCGCCTGGAAAAACTTCGCCGACTTGCCCCAGTTGTGCGTCGTCAGGTACACGGCTTCGATTCGCTCGGATGACATGTCACTCCTCCTCGATGGACGGCCCCGCGCCCGGCTGCGGCGCGGCCAGGTACGCGCGCAATGCATCGGCCACCAGCGCGGACAGCGACTGCTCCGTTTCGATGGCGCGATGCTTGACCTGCCGGATCAGGCTCAGCGGCAGATACACGTTGAATTGCTTCACTTCTTCGTCGGTCATGATGGCTAGTATGCTAGCAATCTAGCAAAAATCAAGTGCGGGTGCAGCCCATCTGCGCGGGCTGCGATCGGGTACCGTGAGCCCGCGTTACGTCGCGACGCGCGCCGCCAGCCGCGCGAACAGCGCGTCGAGATCGAATCCCGTCGTATCGATGCCGATCGTGTCGCGCAGGCACGCGCCCCATGCGGCCGCATCGTCGAACGTGACGGACTGCCCGGCGCCCGCCGCATCGCGGATCGTCAGCGTGGTGTTGCGCAGCGCAGCGCGGCCGCCCGGCAGCACGCGGCATGCGATCAGGTTGTGCAGGAAGATCGATTCGGGATACGTCGACGTAAACCAGTTCGCGGCGTCGTAATCGATCCATTCGACCCGCTTCGACTGGAAGCGGTAGGTGGTCTGCCAGCCGTCGGGCGTCTCGAACTGCATGTCGAATTCACCGTCGACCGGCGCGGCGACGACGCGGAACGCGCCGTGCGGCGTCAGTTGCCGCTCGTCCGGCACGAACCGCAGCGGCGCGGTCAGCGTGGCGCTGCCGAAACCGATGTCGGCGAGCCAGGCCGTGCCGTCGAGATCGATGCGCAGCAGCATGTGCGTATGCGCGGTGGCGACTTCCGGCGGCTGCATCCAGCGCACACGCGCGATCATCGGCGTCACGCGAAAGCCGATCGTCGTGAGCGCGGTGTAGAACAGCTTGTTGAGTTCGAAGCAGTAGCCGCCGCGGCGGCGTTCGATCACCTTGTCGACGATCGCGGGCAGGTCGAGCGCGACGCGCGCGCCGGTCAGCGGATTGAGGTTTTCGAACGGAATCGCTTGCGGGTGCAGCAGGTGCAGCCGGCGCAGCACGTCGAGCGTCGGCTCGACCGGGCCGTCGTAGCCGATGCGGGAGAAATAGCGCGAGAGGTCGAACGAGTCAGTCATGAACCTGCACCGAAAAAAGGGACACGCCACGATAACATCGCGCGAAATCCCCATGTTGTGCGGGGCGATCTTCGCCGTCGCGCGCGATGCCGGCACTGCATCGCGCGGCCCCGCGCAACGTTACGGCAGCAGCTTCAGCGCGGACGATGCGACCGACGGCACCGAAATGCCCTGGCTCGTCGCGAACTGCACGGCCTGGCTGAGCGTCGCCGCGAGCGACTGCAGCTGGCCCGGCGCACTTTGCGCGATATATGACGCAGCCTGCATGTTCTGCGGGTTCAGGCCCGACTGCAACAGCGACGCCGCGCTCGTCGAGCCGAGATTGCCGAGCCCCGACTGCAGCTGCGAATACTGCGTGAGCCCCTGCCCGAGCGACGCGAGGCCGTTGCTGAACGCCTGCTTGTCGATCGGCCCGTGCGTCGCGCCGCCGCTCGCGAACGCCTGGCCGAGCGCCTGCGACACCGATTGCTGCGCGCCGCCCATCTGCGACAGCGCGGCCGGCGTCAGCCCATCGCCGCCGGCCAGCTGGCTCGCGGCCTGCTGCGCCTGCCCGGCCGCGCCGGTCAGGCCCATCGCCGACGCGAGCGAAGACTGGCCGGTCAGCACCTGCTGGTTCGCGCCGACGTAAGCCTGCAGCAATTGGGAAACGCCGCCCTGCGCGGGCGCCGCCTGCTGCTGCCCGCCGCCGAGCAGCGACGCGCCGAGCGACTGCAGGTCGAGCTGCGCGTGCGCGGCGCCGCTTGCCAGGATGCCGAACGCGATGCCTGCCGAGGCCAGGTACCGGCCCGTCGCGCGAATGTGTTTCATGTGTGTTCCTCGTGCCGGAATGATCGAGGCCAATATTGTCGAAGCGCGCCGCGCGCCGCCGCAATGACTGAAACACATCGAAACGAAATCACGAGGCACGAAGGCTTGCAATTCCGCGGCCGGCGTACGCGCTCGAGCGGATTTGTCCCTGTTTGCCGCGCGATATCGAGCGTGTGCCGACATTCGTTCTTGAGGCGCATCAATGGCGGCGAAAGTCGGCGTCTGCACGGTGACGCGGCCGGTGGCCTGCCAGCCGTCGCACGTCTTGAACCGCACGTCGGATTCAACATCGACCGGCGGCATGTGACGCGGAATGTGCCGGGCCGCGTCAATCACATGACGCCACACCGTCGCGCACATGCGCCCGTGCCGGGATCAGTGTGATGCGCGCCGACGAACAGCACGGCGCAGCGTGACGCGGAACGTACCGGGCCGCATCAATCACATGACGCCACGCCGTCGCGCAAATGCGCCGTGCCGGGATCAGCGTGATGCGTGCCGACGAACAGCACGGCGCAGCGTGACGCGGAACGCGCCGGGCCGCGTCAATCACATGACGCCAGACCGTCGCGCACATGCGCCCGTGCCGGGATCAGCGTGATGCGCGCCGACGAACAGCACGGCGCAGCGTGACGCGAAACATGCCGTGCCACGTCATTGACATGACGCCACGCCGTCGCGCAACGCGCCCGCGCCACGGGCTCGGCGTGACATGCCCCGGCAACACGTTCGGAAACAAAAGCAAAACGAGCGGCTTGCCGCCGCCCGCGTGGTCATCCCCCCTCCGCAACCGGCTATCGCCCGGCCGCCGTATCACCCCGCCATCCACGCCGGCAGCCGCCCGTCCACCCATCCGGCCGCCTGCTCGTAGCCGCGCGCGAGCTGCAACACGGCGAGATCGGCACGCGGACGCCCGATCAGTTGCATCCCCATCGGCAGCCCCGCGTCGTTGAAGCCGACCGGCACGCTGATCACCGGGCAGCCGGCCAGCGTCCACGGCACGACCGTTTCCATCCAGCGGTGGTAGGTATCCATCGCGCGGCCCGCGATCTCCGTCGGCCAGCGCTGGTCGACGTCGAACGGGAACACCTGCGCGGTCGGCGCCGCGATGAAGTCGTAGCGGTCGAAGAAGCTCAGCACGGCCTGATGCCACGCGGTGCGCTCGACGCTCGCCTCGAACACGGCCGCGCCCTGCATCGCGAGCAGCCCTTCGACCTCGTAGATCGCCTCGGGCTTCAGCAACGCGCGCCGCGCCGGGTCGCGATAGTGCGCCAGCAGCCCGCCGCCGGACAACAAGTGCCGGTGCGCGAGCCACAGGCGCCAGATCCGGTCGGGCGCGAACGCCGGCAGTGCGGCATCGACGTCGCAGCCGATCTCGCGCAGCGTCGCCAGCCCCTGTTCACACAGCGCGAGCACACCGGCCTCGGTCGCGAGATAGCCGTTCCAGTCGCCGACCCACGCGATGCGCTTGCCGCGCAGATCGGTGTCGAGCGGCTGCGCGAACACGGCCGGATCCTCCGCGAGCGACAGCGGATCGTTGCGGTCGTAGCCGGCCTGGATCGCGAGCAGCTGCGCGACGTCGCCGACCGTGCGGCCCATCGGCCCTTCGATGCCGAGCTGCTGCACGAACACGTCGACGCCCGGCCAGCGCGGCACGCGCCCCTGCGACGGGCGGAAGCCGTAGATGTTGCAGAACGCGGCCGGATTGCGCAGCGAACCGCCGAAGTCGCTGCCGTCCGCGACCGGCAGCATCCGCGACGCGAGCGCCGCCGCCGTGCCGCCGCTGCTGCCGCCCGCGCTCTTCGTCAGGTCGTACGGGTTGCGCGTCGCGCCGTAGACTTCGTTGAACGTGTGCGAGCCGAGCCCGAATTCGGGCGTGTTGGTCTTGCCGATGAAGATCGCGCCGGCCGCGCGCATCCGCGCGACGCACACGGAATCGGCCTGCGGCACGTTTTCGCGGAAGATCGGCGAGCCGTAGGTCGTCCGCAGCCCCTTCGTCATCGCCAGGTCCTTCGGCGCCTGCGGCATCCCGTGCATCCAGCCGTGGTACTCGCCACGCGCCAGTGCCGCATCCTTTTCCGCGGCTTCGGCGAGCAGCGCGTCGCGATCGCGCAGCGCGACGATCGCGTTGACCGCGCCGTTCACGCGCTCGACGTGATCGAGATACGCGCGCATCGTCTCGACGCACGACACGGCCTTGCCGCGGATCGCCGACGCGAGTTCGCCGGCCGACAGGCGCACGATCGGGTCGACGGGGATGGAAGCGGGAGCGAGAAGCTGCGGGGCGCCGTGCGGCATGCGGAGTCTCCTGGAATCGGAATGGAATGGCGGGCCGTTTGGCGGCGGACGCCCCCCGAAACGGCCGGGCGGGGCCGCGCCGCGGCCGATGCACTACTCTACGCGACGCCGGATCGGCAACCTCCGATATTTTCCGCCGCGATTCATTGCGGTTCCGACTGAATCGGGGCGACAGGCCGCGCTTCGCACGCGCCGCCCGCGCGGATGAAATCGTTTATGCGCATAAACTTAAATTTCTTATATTTCTATCAGGTGCGGGACGAGACGGTGCGCGTTAACGACATTTTTACGCGGCCGCCCGTTCTCTTTAGATCGTTCGTCCCGGCCGCACGCTACGCTGGAATCATCTCGTTTCCTGGACAACGTTCATGCTCAAGCTGCTGGTTCCGGTCGGCCACTCGCCCCGCTCGCTTCAGGCGGTTCGCCACGCGACATTCCTGTATCGCGAACGGTGCGCGTCGGAAATCGTACTGATCAACGTTCAGGCGCCGCTCGAATCGACGCGGCTCGAGGCCTACCATCCGCTTTCGCGGCTGCGTTCGATCGAGGAGAAGTTCGCGTCCGCCGACCTGGCCATGGCAGAGCGAATCCTGCAGGAAGCCGGCGTCAAGTACAGCGTCGTGATGAAGGTCGGCCCGGTGGCCGATACGATCGCGGCCGTGGCGGCCGAGACGGGGTGCGACGAGATCGTGGTCGCCGCGCCGCGGCACGATCCGTTACATGCATTGATGTCGGTGTTCCGCCGCAGCGTGATGAGCCGGCTGGTGCGGATTACGAACGTGCCGGTCACGGCCGTGCAATGACGGCGATGACGCGCGGCAACGCGACGGCGGCCGTTCGCTGACGGACCGTGCGTTTGCAGCGAGCCGTGCGACACCGGTGTGCGTTACCGCGTTCCGCGTTACCGCCCACGCCCGCACCGGCGTTCCCGCCGCGCTTACTTGATGACCTTGCGCCAGAACACGAAATAGGCGGCTGCCGAAGACGCAACGAGCAGGATGGCCCACATCGGAGCGAGGCTGATCAGAACGGAAGAGACGTTAAGCATTTGGATTCCTCACTATTTCGACAGCGATGTTCAATTCGCACCTACTTGCCGGAACCGATGCATTCCTCCGCGATCGCGTTCCGTCAAATCATGCGTTCATGCTATCGCTGTGAACGGCCGTCCGGCCGCCCCCTCCCGCCCGTCTCCTGACATTCGTCAAACTCGCGCGAATGTCTCGCCGCCCGTCCGGTTTCGCCCGCCGGCCGCATGGAAACCTTGCCTTCGCTCCGCCCGCAACACGCGAAAAACGGGACACGATCACCCCGGCCGCCCCCGATTCAGCAGACGTTTACCGGGGGAACCCCCAAGTGCTTCGTCGAACGTGTCCGCGTTACGCTTGTGCGACGAGGAGACGAACCATGAGACGAGCCGTACATATCGCTGTTTTCGCGCTGCTGGCGTACCTCATCGGCGATCGCGCGATCCTGCATGCGCAGGGCCGCGACACCAGCCCGCTCGCGTGCGAACAGGGCGCCGCGCAAGTGAAGGTCGACGCGCTCGGCCGCGGCTTCGGCGAAGCAGCGGCCAGCAGCCAGGGCGAGGCATTCATGTCGGGCTGCCTGGTGACGGGGCGCGGCAACCAGGACGTCGCGCTGGCGAACCGCTGACGTGCATTCGCCGACGCTCCGGCCGGGCTCGGGTCGCGACGGCTGAACCGGAGGAGCCGCGCACGCCCTCATCCCTTCCCGCTTGTTTCGATCGATATCGCGACATGCCGCGACGCAGGTCACGTTCAGGACGGCGGTCATGCCGAACGCCCGCACGTGACCTGCATCGTCGCGTGGAACACACGTCGACATCCGCTCGATCGGGGCATTCCTGCCGTATGGCATGCCCCCGTCGATCAACCGGTCGAACGTCCGGCGACTCCGTCGAGACTCCGTTTCATCTGCAACGACACCCCACCCAACGATGAGCCATCCGCACACCGAGTTGATCCAGCGCTTCTACACGGCGTTCCAGCAGCGCGACATCGACGCGATGCTCGCCTGCTATGCCGATGACGTCGTCTTCAGCGATCCCGCGTTCGGCGAGCTGCGCGGTGACCTCGCACGCGACATGTGGCGCATGCTGGTCGCGCGTGCGCAGGACTTTTCCCTGACGTTCAGCGACGTCGCCGCGGATCAGCAGGCCGGGCGCGCCGAATGGATCGCCCATTACCGGTTCACCACGACCGGCCGGATGGTGGTCAACCGGATCGACGCGCGGTTCCGGTTTCGCGACAGGCGCATCGTCGAGCATCGCGACAGTTTCGACCTTTGGCGCTGGGCGCGTCAGGCGCTTGGACTGAAAGGCGCACTGCTCGGCTGGACGCCTTTCGTGCAACGCGCGATCCGCGCACAGGCGCGGAAGAACCTCGACGCGTATCGCGCACGGCGGAATTAGCTCGCACAACGTCATGGCTTCATCGTCGCGTTGATCAGGTCGTACGCCATGTCCGGCAGAACGCCGTCCGGATTCCGGAGACCGTACTCGCGATACCAGCTTTCGTCGGCTTCGGGATGCGGGCCGACGAGCCCGACACGCCCTTTGCCGTAGCGATAGGTCGCGGCTGCGATGTCGCGGTTCGGATAGATCGCCAGCACGGCCGCGCCGGGGGCGGCCGGGAGCATTGCGCCGTCCTGGAAGTAGATCCAGCGTTTTTTCCCGCGCCATACCACCGGCGTCACCGTGTCCGCTATACCGTGAAGCGTCGAGCGCGGCCGGTCGACCTCAGAGTCGATCTCGCCCGCGACCAGCCCGAAACCCGGGTCGCCTGCCAGGTAGGCGCCCATGCAGATGCCCAGATAGCGCCCGCCGTTCGACACGTATTGGCGCACGGCCTCGACCGCGTCTTTCCCGATGCTGGCCGCCGCGCCGGGGATGTCCTGCCCGCCGCCGGGCTGGACATACAGCGCGGCGCCGGACAGGACGGCAGGCGTGATCCGGCGTTTTTCCGCCGGCCCGACGTAAAGCACCCGGAACTTGTGCTCCGATTCCCGCAGGCGCCTCGCAATCGTCTCGGGGCAACCGTCGCATGCGGCCGGGCCGCGATAGACCAGTGCGACGGGGCGGCTGTCGGAGCCGCGCGTTTCGTCGTCGGCCGCCGCCGCATGAACGAGCGACGACGCGACGAGCGACAGGACAACGAAAATCGATTCTCTGGATCGCATGTTCCGGATTGACGGGACTCGAGGGTTCGCGGTCGGCCGTTCACGACGAAGCAACCGGCACGCGCCAATGCCGCCGTGCTTTGAAATCTTGCTGAAAGGCACGTGAAATACAGCGTAGGCGCCCGAAAGCGGTATGTGTGTACCGTTTCCTGTGTGCTTGTACAGAAATGTGCACTGCCGGCTTCCGTGCTTCCGTGCTTCCGTGCTTCCGTGCTCCCGTGCTCCCGTGCTCCCGTGCTCCCATGCTTCCGGGCTTCCGGGCTTCCGGGCTTCCGGGCTTCCGTGCTCCCGTGCTCCCGTGCTCCCGGGCTACCGGTAGCGCCCCCGCGCGGGCCGCAGCCTCGGGCGCCCCTTGCCTGTTCACACGACAGCGGCCGGCGCCGCAACGCGGGCGACCCGGCGCAGACGGACGCCCCCCCGGATCCCGCTCACGCACACCGCCGCCCCCGCTTCTCCCATCAACAGTCGGGACACCCGAGACACCTCGCCCGCAGGCATGCCCCGGCGCGCCGCCGAAACACGTCCGCAAACACCGGCTCTCCCGCGCCATCGCACTTTCCCGCACCTCAACCCTCAACTCTTATATAAGACATAAGACATTTGACGTTACAGATCATTGAGATTAGAATCCCGCTCAAAGCAGTGCCTGGAACAGCCCCGGAGTGCCGGCAAGGCCTTCCCCTCAAACGCAATATCAGCAGGTCTCCCCATGCTTGAAAACTTTCGTGCTCACGTGGCCGCCCGCGCCGCGCTCGGTATTCCTCCCCTGCCGCTGACGGCTCAGCAGACCGCCGAACTGGTGGAACTGCTGACCAACCCGCCCGCCGGCGAAGAGCAGACGCTCGTCGACCTGATCACCCATCGCGTGCCGGCCGGCGTCGACGAAGCCGCCCGCGTGAAGGCCGGCTTCCTGGCCGCCGTCGCCAAGGGCGAGACCGCCTGCCCGCTGATCTCGCGCGAACGCGCGACCGAACTGCTCGGCACAATGCTGGGCGGCTACAACATCCAGCCGCTGATCGAACTGCTGTCCGACGAGGCAGTCGCTGCCGTCGCCGCTGACGCACTGAAGAAAACCCTGCTGATGTTCGACCAGTTCCATGACGTCAAGGAACTCGCCGACAAGGGCAACGCGCACGCAAAGGCCGTGCTGCAAAGCTGGGCCGACGCCGAATGGTTCACGAGCCGTCCGGAAGTGCCGCAAAGCCTGACCATCACCGTGTTCAAGGTCACGGGCGAAACCAACACCGACGACCTGTCGCCGGCCCCGGACGCCACCACCCGCCCGGACATCCCGATGCACGCGCTGGCGATGCTGAAGAACGCACGCCCGGGCATCACGCCGGAAGAAGACGGCAAGCGCGGCCCGGTCAAGTTCATCGAATCGCTGAAGGAAAAGGGTCACCTGGTCGCCTACGTGGGCGACGTGGTCGGCACCGGCTCCTCGCGCAAGTCGGCCACCAACTCGGTGCTGTGGTTCACCGGCGAAGACATCCCGTTCGTGCCGAACAAGCGCTTTGGCGGCGTGTGCCTCGGCGGCAAGATCGCCCCGATCTTCTACAACACGATGGAAGACGCCGGCGCGCTGCCGATCGAGCTCGACGTGTCGCAGATGGAAATGGGCGACGTGGTCGAACTGCGCCCGTACGAAGGCAAGGCGCTGAAGGACGGCAAGGTCATCGCCGAATTCCAGGTGAAGTCGGACGTGCTGTTCGACGAAGTGCGCGCCGGCGGCCGCATTCCGCTGATCATCGGCCGCGGCCTGACCGCGAAGGCACGTGAAGCGCTCGGCCTCGCACCGTCGACGCTGTTCCGCCTGCCGCACCAGCCGGCCGACAGCGGCAAGGGCTTCTCGCTCGCACAAAAGATGGTCGGCCGCGCATGCGGTCTGCCGGAAGGCCAGGGCGTGCGCCCGGGCACGTACTGCGAACCGAAGATGACCTCGGTCGGCTCGCAGGACACCACGGGCCCGATGACCCGCGACGAACTGAAGGATCTCGCCTGCCTCGGCTTCTCGGCCGACCTCGTGATGCAGTCGTTCTGCCACACCGCCGCATATCCGAAGCCGGTCGACGTGAAGACGCACCAGACGCTGCCGAACTTCATCAGCACGCGTGGCGGTATCGCGCTGCGCCCGGGCGACGGCGTGATCCACTCGTGGCTGAACCGCATGCTGCTGCCCGACACCGTCGGCACCGGCGGCGATTCGCACACGCGTTTCCCGATCGGCATCAGCTTCCCGGCAGGCTCGGGCCTGGTCGCATTCGCGGCCGCCACCGGCACGATGCCGCTGGACATGCCGGAATCGGTGCTGGTCCGCTTCAAGGGCAAGATGCAGCCGGGCGTCACGCTGCGTGACCTCGTCAACGCAATCCCGCTGTACGCGATCAAGCAAGGCATGCTGACGGTCGCCAAGCAAGGCAAGAAGAACATCTTCTCGGGCCGCATCCTCGAAATCGAAGGCCTGCCCGACCTGAAGGTCGAGCAAGCGTTCGAGCTGTCGGATGCGTCGGCCGAGCGTTCGGCCGCCGGTTGCTCGGTGCGCCTGAACAAGGAACCGATCATCGAATACCTGAACAGCAACATCACGCTGCTGAAGTGGATGATCGCGCAGGGCTACCAGGATCCGCGCAGCCTGCAGCGCCGTATCGCGGCGATGGAGCAGTGGCTGGCCGACCCGCAACTGCTGTCGCCGGATGCCGACGCCGAATACGCGGCCGTCATCGAGATCGACCTCGCCGACATCCACGAGCCGATCGTCGCCTGCCCGAACGACCCGGACGACGTGAAGACGCTGTCGGACGTCGCCGGCGCCAAGATCGACGAAGTGTTCATCGGCTCGTGCATGACCAACATCGGTCACTTCCGCGCCGCGTCGAAGCTGCTCGAAGGCAAGCGCGACATTCCGGTCAAGCTGTGGGTCGCGCCGCCGACCAAGATGGACCAGAAGCAGCTGACGGAAGAAGGCCACTACGGCGTGTTCGGCACGGCCGGTGCGCGTACCGAAATGCCGGGCTGCTCGCTGTGCATGGGTAACCAGGCTCAGGTGCGCGAAGGTGCGACGGTCATGTCGACGTCGACCCGCAACTTCCCGAACCGTCTCGGCAAGAACACGAACGTGTATCTCGGCTCGGCGGAACTGGCGGCCATCTGCTCGCGTCTGGGCAAGATCCCGACCAAGGAAGAGTACATGGCCGACATGGGCGTGCTCACCGCCAACGGCGACAAGATCTACCAGTACATGAACTTCGACCAGATCGAGGACTTCAAGGAAGTGGCCGACACCGTGCAGGTGTAAGCACGCAGTCGGGCTGCGGCGGGTGGTCGACGTCGCAGCGCACTGGAAGGCGCCGCGGGCCGAAAGGCCGCGGCGCTTTTTTATGCGGCGAGAAACGGACGCAGCGATCGATGCATAGTCGCATTCATAGGGTGTCGCCGCCCGGCTCGCTACGGATCACCAGTTCGTTGAAGCCGGTGCCCGCGTCGGGCTCGCGCGAGAAGCGATGCGCGGGCAGCAGCGCGAGCAGGATCTCGGCCGTCGTGCGCACCACACAGCCGCTCGCAACATGGCCGCCCGTCACGCGGCCGGCCGCATCGGAAATCGACATATGCAGATGCGCGCCGTCCGGCGACACCGAGCCGGCCAGCGTCAGGATTTCGAGGTCGCCGCGCAGCTCGGTCGGCTGATCGACGCCGGCGAAACGCAACTGCGCGACGCTCAGGCTGCCGATGCCCTGGATCACGAAGGCCGCATGCGCTTCATGCTGGTGTAGCGCTGCCTCGATGGCGCCGCGCAGATCGTCGCCGGGGGAAAGACGCAAAGGATGGGCTTGCATGGTCGAGAACCTGTGGGTCGATCGCGGTATCGACCCAGCGTACGTTCGTCCCGTGAATCCGGCAAGTCATCCGCGCTCGATAATCCCGTGCGTCGGTGTCTTCCCGGCGTCGTTTCATCCGATGTCGTTCGACCCCGGGCCACCCGCGCATACGGGCCCCTGCCGCATGGTTTCGCACCGGCCGCAGCGCATCGTTTTTGTTTTCCGTATGAAACACACACGCGTCCGTCTGAGAACCGCCCCTGACGTATGCAAGAATCAGTTCCTCGAGGAAATCCCTGCTTTATCGCCCCCTTCACCGAACGCCCCGTCGAATGCCCGAATGCCCGAATACGTATGAGCGGTTCCACACCCCGAGCGACGACATTGCCGCGCGGGAAGTCGCGGCGATGAGCGATGAGGAGCGTGCGCGCGCCAGGTCGGCGGGGACCGTGCATGTCCGAAGCTGGCTCGCCATTCTGATGCTGCCGGTCGTAGTCGGGCCTGTGATCCCGGTGCTCGCGTATTTGCTGGGTATGCTGGCTTACCACGGAACGGTCGATCCGACCTTCGACATGGATCGTGCGGTGGACGGAACAGCCGTCACCATCATATGGGTCACGGCGCTCTTCATCGCGGCGTGGATCGGCCTGAACTGGTGCGTCGCGACGTACGGCACCCGACAGCGGTACTGGCGCGAAATGCCGTCCAACGGACATGTCGAATTGGAGCGCCATACGCTATGTTCGGCAATCGTCGTGTGGTCGGACGACTACGATCCGGAACCCCTCTACGTCGACGAATGGATCGACGGCAAGCTCAAATCCAGCAGGACCCGACTCAGGCAGTGGATCCTGGCCCGAACGTCCGTCGGTCATTGGCTGGTGCTGGATCATCGAATTGCGGCAGACAATTGGTACGCGCCGCCAACGTTCCCGCCGGAGACGAAACGATTGATCCCGCGGCGAGAATTGGCAATCGCATTTGCGCCGCGCACCCATGTCCGCATCGGATTGAGATGGAGTGGACCGGCGGCGCCATTGGCCGTGACATCCTATCTGCTGGCTCGCGCCGAATGTGAGCGTCTGTCTGCGGCGGCTCACCACCATGCTTTTTTTCCGCCGGACCAATATGGCGTCGTCGACCCCGCCGATGCAGACTGGGTCGGGGAACTCGCCGCCAAGGCACTGGAGCGCGAAGTGCCTGTCGACGTGCCGGCCGGGCGAGCGTTGACGTAATCGTCGCGGGTCGTTTCAACGACGACTGCGGCCGCCACCGCGCGAAGGCGCCCGGCGAACAGTCCGATAAGTACGACAATTGGCGGCGACGGCATAATGCCGGGGTTCGACTCAAGGTCTTGTGCATGGTCTTCCGCGACGCGAGCCGCCCCAACCCGAATTCCTTTCGATGACACCGATTCCGAACCGACGATCCCGCCTGCGCGGCGGCCTGCTTGGCCTGCTGATCGGCGACGCGCTCGGCGTGCCGTACGAATTCCACGACGCCGCTTCGATTCCGCCCCCTGCCGCGATCGACATGACCCCGCCGCCGGGCTTCGCGCGCGCGCACGACGGCGTACCGCCCGGCACCTGGAGCGACGACGGTGCGCAGGCGCTCGCGCTGCTCGACGCACTGCTGCACGAGCGCGACCTGAATCTCGATACGTTCGCCGGCAACCTGCTGGACTGGTTTCATCGCGGCGCATTCACGCCGGACGGCCGCGTATTCGACGTCGGCCTGCAGACGCGACGCGCATTCCATGCGCTGGCGGCCGGCGCCGCGCCCGCAGCCGCCGGGCCCCGCGACGAGCGCGACAACGGCAACGGTTCGCTGATGCGCTGCTTCCCGGTCGTGATGGTCGCCGCGTCCTATGACGACGCAATCCGGCTCGCGCACAAGCAGAGCGTCGTCACGCATGGGCACGTGCGTTCGCAGCTTTGCTGCGCGCTCTATTGCCTGACGGCGCTGGGGATCGTCGATGGCCAGCCCGCGCCCGATGCGGTGCGCGCAGCCGAGGACGAACTGCTCGCGCGCTACGAAGGCACGGCCGACGAAATCGAACTGAAGATCGTGCTCGACGGCCGCTTCGACGCGCCGCAAGGGTCAGGTTACGTGGTCGACAGTTTCTGGTCGTCGATCCATTGCCTGTTGTCGACGCGCAGCTACGAGGACTGCGTGAAGCGCGCGATCGCGCTCGGCAACGACACGGATACGACGGCAGCCATCGCCGGCAGCCTCGCCGGCGTGCTGTACGGCGAACGGGCGTTGCCCGACCGATGGGTCGCGACGCTGCGCGGGAAAGACAAGGTCGAGGGCTGGCTCGCACAGTTGTGAATACAACCTCATCGGCCGGCCGTCGAATCGAACCTGGCGGGCCGAGCCCGATTGCGCCATGCAATTGCATCAACTCATGCGCGATCGTCTCCGCCGCGAAATAGACCGCCGCCGCCACATCAGCCGCGATCGCTCGCCAGCAACCCGTACAGCGCGCTGTCCGACACTTCGTCACCGACGATCCAGCGTTCGCGCAGCAACCCTTCCCGCGCGAAGCCGAGCCGTTCGAGCAGCCGCTCCGACGCGACGTTGCGCGGATCGATATCGGCTTCGATCCGGTTCAGCCGCAGCGTGCCGAACGCGTGATCGATCACGGCCGACGCCGCCTCGCGCATGTAGCCGCCGCGCCAGTACCGGCGCCGCAGGCTGAAGCCGATCTCCGCACGCCGGCATTGCTCGTTCGCATGGAACAGCACGCATTCGCCGAGTGCTTCGCCGGTTTCCCGCAGTTCGAGCACGCAGATCAGGTCCTGCCCGCTCGCGGACGTGTTCAGGTTGCGCGTGACGCGCTCGACGGCCTGTTCGATGTGCGTCATCGGCGAGAACGAGAAATAGCGCATCGCTTCCGCATCCGACCAGATCTCGAAGAAGGCGTGCGCGTCGGCTTCGCGCAGCGGCCGCAGGACGAGGCGGGATGTTTCCAGCGTGACGGGTTCGAACAGGGGCATGACGACACTCGATCGAAAAACGGGAGCGTGAATTAGAACACGCAAGCCTCGAGTCGGCCACGCCAACATCACCGCGAAAAACAAAAAGCCCGGGCATCGCCCGGGCCTCACCACGTCATCCGCTACCGCCGGCCGCGCTTACGCTTCGAGCGCTTCGAGCACCTTCCCCTTCGTCTCGATCCCGACGAAGTGCACGGTCACCGCCGCGATCAGCGGCACGATGCCGATCAGGTAGAACGCGGGCGCGAGATTCCCGCCGATGATCGCGTGCGGCACCACCATCGGCGCGACGAACGACGCGATCTTCAGCCACGCGCTGCCGAGCCCGCAGCCCGACGCGCGAATGCTCGTCGGATACTGCTCCGGCGTATAGACGTACGCGGTGATGAACCCCGACGCCATCAACCCGAGCGACAGCGAGCAGAAGATCGAGACGACATACACCGACGACGCGTGATAGACACCCGCGAACGCCAGCGACAGCGCGCACAGCACGAACGACCACACGATCACCGGCTTGCGGCCGAGCTTGTCGACGAGCAGCGCCGACGCCAGCGACCCGAGCACGCCCATCACCGAGCCGGTCACCGCGAGGTTCAGCGCGAGCTGCAGCGGCGCGTGATAGAAGTTCTTGTAGATCGTCGGCAGCCACGTCGACAGCCCGTACTGGATGAACCCGCAGGTCGCCCACAACGTCGCCACCGCGAGCGTGCGCTTGCGATACGCGGCGCTGAACAGGTCGCTCATCCGGCGCTTCGGGTGCTGGCGCACCATCTCGTCGAACGCGGCCACCTGCGTGACGGGCGGCAGCTCGCCGCGCACCGACGCTTCGAACGCGCTCGTCGCCCGCCCGGCTTCCGCGAGCCGCCCGCGCGACGCGAGCCAGCGCGGCGATTCCGGCACGAGGCGCGTCAGCACGAGTGACAGGATCAGCGGCAGCCCGCCGACGAAGTACATGATCTCCCAGCCGAAGCGCGGCACGAGCCACGCACCGAGTGCCATCGACACGAGCAGGCCGATCGGGAACACGATCTCGTACAGCAGCACGAAGCGGCCGCGGCCATGTGCGCGCGTGATCTCGTTGATGTACGTCGCGGCGACCGGCAGCTCGCCGCCCAGCCCCAGGCCCTGCAGGATCCGCAGCAGCACGAAGATCTCGAACGTCGGCGCGAAGCCGCACGCGATGCTCGTGATGCCGATCACGGCCGAGCTCCACGCGATCGCCTTCACGCGGCCGTGCTTCTCCGCCAGCGCGGGAAACAGGAACGCGCCGATCAGCTGGCCGATCGCGCCGGACGCGATCAGCAGGCCGATCTGGGTCGGCGACAGCCCCCATTTGTGAATCAGAAGCGGCAGCGTGGCCGCGATCGTGATCACGTCGAAGCCGTCGAAGAACGTCGCGGTGCCGATCAGCACGCGGGCGCGGATCTGCATTGCGTTGGCCGGAAGCCGCTCGAGCCGCGCGATGATCGCGCCGGGCGTGGAGGCGGCAGCTTCCATCGTGGCGCGACCGGCCACGACATTGTCGAAAGTGCTCATACGGGGGATCTCCTGGGTTTCGTCGCCCGGTCAGGCCAGTGTCTTGCTCGTGTCTGCCAGCGCTTCCGTATCCACTGCCCGGCCCTGGTTCATCCACTTGCGCGCGAGCTTCAGCTCACGCGCGTTGTTCACGGCGATGACACCTCTCACATGCCCTTCGCCCACGAAAAACAGCGTCGCGCGGCGCGCGGCAAGCTCGCCGCGCACGACGAGCTGCGCATCGGCCGGCAGATCGCCGAGGATCTGCAGGTTCACGTCGTACTGATCCGACCAGAACCACGGAATCTCCGCGTACGGTGCGCGCACGCCCAGCACGGCCTTCGCGGCCGCGATCGCCTGGTTCTGCGCATTGGCCCACGATTCGAGCCGCACGCGCCGCTTCAGCCAGCCGTTGTGATGGTTCGCGACGTCGCCGCACGCGAAGATCGCCGAGTCGCTCGTCGCACCGAATTCGTCGACGACGATGCCGTCGTCGATCGCCAGCCCCGCGTCGCTCGCGAGCGATGCGTTCAGCGCAAGGCCGATGCCGGCCACCGCGAAATCGGCGTCGATCGTCGTGCCGTCGGCGAGCGTCGCGCGTACCTTCGACGCATCGTCCGGCTGTGCGTCGAGCGACGCGAGCGCCGCGCCGAGCCGTACGTCGACGCCGTTCGCGCGATGCAGGTCGAGCAGGAAATCGGACACGATCTGCGGCACCGAGCGGCCGCACAGCCGCGGCGCGCCTTCGACCACGACCGCCTCGACGCCGAGCTTGCGCGCGGTCGCCGCGACTTCGAGGCCGATCCAGCCGCCGCCGATCACGAGCACGCGCCGGCTCGCGCGCAGCTTCTCGCCGAGTGCGGCCGCTTCGTCGAGCGTGCGCAGGTAATGCAGGTTCGGCGTCTTCACGAGCGCGTCCGGCAGGCGGCGCGACGTGCCGCCGGTCGCGATCACGAGGCGGTCGTATTCGATCTCGCGGCCGCTTTCGGTACGCACCACGCGGCGCGCACGGTCGATCGACGCGGCGCGTTCCGGCTGCCATGCCTCGACGTTCAGCGCATCGAACTCGTCGGGACGCACGACGCGCACGGTTTCGATGTCGGCGTCGCCCGCCAGCACGGCCTTCGACAGCGGCGGCCGCTCGTACGGCAGATGCGGCTCGTCGGCGATCATCACGAGACGGCCCGCAAAACCTTCCGCGCGCAGCGTCTTCAGCACCCAGCCGGCGGCCTGGCCGCCGCCGATCACGACGACCGTGCCCGGCGCGGCGTGCGCCTGTGCGTTCTCTTCGCTCACGATTTGCGCTCCGTCATGAACTTGCCTTCCGGCGCCTTCGCGTGCTTCTGCCGGCGCGTGTTGCCGTCGAGGCCGCCGTCGACGGCCCATTCGGCGAACACCGTCGGGCCCGGTTCGAATTCGCGCGGCTGCCATTCGGGCGTCAGCATGTCTTCGTCCGCGTAATACTCGATCAGGCCGCCGGCCGGGTTCTGGAAGTACCAGAAGTACGCGGACGACACCGGATGACGACCCGGCCCGAGTTGCGTTTCCCAGCCGCAGCGGTCGATGTGCAGGCCGCCGCCGAATACTTCGTGGATGTCGCGCACGGTGAACGCGACGTGGTTCAGGCCACGTTTGCCGTTCGGCAGCGCGAGCAGGAACAGGTCGTGGTGGCCGCCGTGCGGCGCGCAGCGCATGAACGCGCCGCGGCCCGGGTAGCGGTCCGACGTCTCGAAGCCCAGCAGCTCGTGATAGAACTTTTCCTGCGCGTCGAGGCAGTTCGTGAAGAACACGACATGCCCGACCTCGACCGGCTCCGCACGCGCGTAGATCGGGCTCGGCTGGTCGACGCGCAGCGTCCGGCCCCACACGTTCGACGGCGAGCCCGTGATGTCGAGTGCGCGCTTGCGCGTGACTTCGATGCGGATCGCCATCCCGTTCGGGTCGGTGCAACCGAGCGCATCCTTCCGCGCATAAAAGCCGGGCTGGCCTGCAAACTTGCCGCGCAGCGCGTCGAGTTCCTGCTGCGTCGCGACGCCCCACGTGACTTCACGCAGCGTCGGGCCCGCTTCGAACGCGGGCGGCAGCGCCGGGTCGTCGGCCTTGACGACCAGCACGGTGCAGCCGTTCAGCGTCTCGAAGCGCGCCTGCGTGTCGTCGTGCTCGACTTCCTTCAGCCCCCAGTCGGCGAAAAAGCGCCGGCAGGTGGCGAGATCGTCGACCCCGTACGTGATCTGCTCGATTCCCAGAATGCTCATTGCGTTTTTCCCCTTCGCTCAGTTCGCCCACGGCAGCGGCGCGTCGTTCAAGCCCCAGTAGAGGCTCTTCTGCTGCATGTACTCGCGGATGCCGAGACGCCCCTTCTCGCGGCCCATCCCGCTCTCCTTCCAGCCCGAGAACGGCGTGGAGATCGAGAACAGCTTGTACGTGTTGATCCAGACGGTGCCCGTCTCCAGCGCGCGCGCGATGCGCCACGCGCGCTTGTAGTCGCGCGCCCAGATGCCGGCTGCCAGGCCGAACACGCTGTCGTTCGCCTGCGCGATCAGCGACGCCTCGTCGTCGAACGGCATCGCGACGAGCACGGGGCCGAAGATTTCCTCCTGGCAGATGCGCGCGCTGTTCGGCAGGCCTTCGAGAATCGTCGGCTGATAGAAGAAGCCGTTCTCGCGACCGTCGCCCGACGGCCGCTCGCCGCCGCACAGCAGGCGGCCGCCTTCCTCGAGGCCGAGCGCCACGTAGCGCTCCACCGACTCGCGATGCTTCGCGGTGATCAGCGGCCCCATCTGCGTGTCGGCGCGCGTCGGGTCACCCACGCGCAGCTTGCGTGCGCCCGCGACCAGGCGCTGCATGAATTCGTCGTACACCGCGCGCTGCACGAACAGCCGCGAACCCGCGATGCACGCTTCGCCCGACGAGCTGAAGATGCCGTACAGCACGCCGTTCACTGCATGATCGAGATCGGCGTCGTCGCACACGATCGTCGGCGACTTGCCGCCGAGTTCGAGCGACACGGGCATCAGCTTTTCCGCCGCGATGCGCGCGATGCCGCGGCCCACTTCCGTGCCGCCCGTGAACGACACCTTCTTCACGAGCGGATGGCGCACGAGCACGTCGCCGATCACCGAGCCCTTGCCCGGCAGCACGCTCAGCACGCCCTTCGGCACGCCGGCTTCCTCGCAGATGCGGGCCAGCGCGAGCGACACGAGCGGCGTGACCTCGGCCGGCTTGAGCACCACCGCGTTGCCGCCGGCGAGCGCCGGCGCGAGCTTCTGCGCATCGGACGCGATCGGTGAATTCCACGGCGTGATCGCCGCGATCACGCCGATCGGCTCGTGCACGCTCATCGTCAGGTAGTCGCCGCGCGACGGCGTCAGTTCCTCGTCGAGCGTTTCGAGGCACGCCGCGAAATAGCGGAACGTGTTCGCCGCGCTCGCCACCAGCACGCGCGTCTCGCCGATCGGCTTGCCGTTGTCGCGACGCTGCAGGTTCGCAAGCGCCTCGTGGCGCTGCATGATCAGGTCGGCGATGCGGTACAGCACCTGCGCGCGCAGGTGCGGCTTCAGCCCGGCCCAGTCGGCGCGGCGCCAGGCGGCGTCGGCGGCCACGACGGCTTCGGCCGCGTCTTCCGCGTTCGCCGTCGACACTTCCATGTTCAGCGACTGGTCGGCCGGATAGATGCTCGCGTAAGGCGCGCCACGGCCGCGCCGCCATTCGCCGCCGATCAGGATGTTGCCGTCGGGCACGAGGCTCGTATCGAAAGGAGTCATGTCACAAGTCCCACAAATCTGTCTCTGCACGTCCGCCCTCGCGGTGGCGCGGGCGGACATTCAATGGCCCGGTCAGATCACGCAGCGGGCCGCGCGGTTGCGCAGCGCGCGGATCGCGCTGTACGCCGTCAGCGCGGACGTCTTCGGGTTGTCGGGCAGCGGCTTGCCGCTCATTTCCAGCGACATCTCGCCGAATGCGCCGCGCGCGGTGATGCGGTGCACGTTGCGCTCGACCGCCGGATCGGCGATCAGACGCACGTGCGTCGCGTCGAGGCCGAGGCCCGCGAGCGCCACGGTGGCCGCGACGTTCGCGTTCTTCGGATACAGGCGCGCGGCGTCGCGCGCGGTGCCTTCGAAGATCACCTTCGCCTCGCTCATCGCGCGCAGGTCGCACATCTCCTCGGCGGGCGTGCCGAGCCAGCCGAGCGGCGGCTTGCGGCCCACGTACAGCACTTCGTCGAGGCCGCCCTGCTTCGCGGAGGCCAGCGCGTCGATGCCGCCGATCGCGCCGGACAGCAGCGTGACCGTCGCGTCGCCTTCGTCGGCCGCCTGCGCGAGCACGTCGAGCAGCGCGAGGTCGGACAGCGCGCCGATCGACGCGACCGCGCAGTCGGTGCCGGCCTTCAGCAGCGGCACGACGTGATCGACGAGCGCGCTGTGGCCCGCGCATTCGAGCGCAAACTCGGGGCGGCGGGCCAGTGCGTCGACCGACGACACGACCTCCACCGCGCCGCCCAGCACGCCCTGCACCGCCGCGCGCTGGTGTTCCGGCACGATCACGTGCGCGACGCGCAGCGACGCATCGTGCTCGACCGCGTGGTACACGGCCGCGCCGATCGCACCGAAGCCGATCATCGCGACGTCGACGGGGGCGTGGGCCCGCTTTTGCCCGTTAAGCATACTGGCGCTCCGTCGGCGCTTCCTTCTTCACCGGCGGGCCCGCGAACTGCGATGCGAACGAGCCGACCGACAGCATGTCGACCTCGACCATCACCGGCCCTTCCTTGGCCATCCCTTCGCGCACGATCGCCTCGGCGTCGTCGAGCGACGTGATCCGGTAATGCGTGAGGCCGAAGCTCGCGCAGAACTGCGCGAAATCGGGCTGGTGCAGTTGCACGAAGCAGCGGCGGCCGCCGTAGTGCGCGTCCTGGATGTTGCGGATCACGCCGTAGCACTGGTCGTTCATCAGCACGATCATCACGTTCGCGTTTTCCTGCACGGCCGTCACGAGTTCCCCGACGTTGACCATCAGGCCGCCGTCGCCGACCAGGCAGACGGTCTTCGCCGCCGCGCCCGCGAGCGCCGCGCCGATGCCCATCTGGATGCCCTGGCCGATGCCGCCGCCGAGCGCATGCACGCCCGAGCGCGGCTCGAAGATCTTCAGCAGGCGGTTGCCCCACGTGCTGTTCGAGATCGTCACGTCGCGCACCCAGTTGTAGTCGCGGCCGACCGCACCCTGCAGCGTGTCGACCAGCTTCTTGTACGGCCCGAGGCCCTTCGACACGTCGGCCACCGCCTGCTCGCGGGCTGCCGCGAGATCGGCCGCGAACTGCGGATCGACCGACAGGCGGCCTTCGAGCCGGTCGGCCAGCTCGGCCAGCACGCGCTTCGAATCGCCATGCACGAACAGCTCGTTGCGATAGCCGCGGTTGTCGGCGAGTGCGTCGGCATCGATGCGGAACAGCGGCTGCGGCAGCGCGAGCTTGTACTTCAGCGTTTCGTTGCCGCGCAGGCGCGAACCGACGACGACGAGCGCATCGCAGGTCTTGTAGAACGCTTCGACGGACGCGTGCACGTTGAACGCGCCGAGCGTCGCCGGGTGATCCTCCGGCAGCACGCCACGGCCCTGCACGCTCGTCACGACGCCGAAGCCGAGCTTCACGAGGCGCTCGACTTCCGCGCGTGCATGGCGCGCGCCGCCGCCGAGCCACAGCAGCGGACGGCGCTTCGCCGCGAGGGCATCGGCGAGCTTCGCGACGCGTGCGGAATCGTGCTCGCGCACCGTGACGTGTGCCGGTGCGAGGTCTTCCGGCCATTCGATTTCAGCTGCCTGGATGTCGATCGGAATCTCGACCGACACCGGGCCCGTCGGCGCCGTCTGCGCGATGCGCACGGCTTCGCGGATCGTCGGCAGCACGGTTTCGACGGTGCGCACGCGGAAGGCGGCCTTCGAGATCGAGTCCAGCATCGACAGTTGATCCGGCGCTTCGTGGATATACGCGAGATCCTGGTCGAGATACGGCGTCTCGATCTGCCCCGTGACGTGCAGCAGCGCGGTGCCTGCCGTCAGCGCCTCGACCATCGCGCCCGCCGCGTTGCCTGCCGCCGTCCCCGTGCTCGTGAACGCGACGCCGAGGCCGCCCGACACGCGGGCCAGGCCGTCGGCCATGTTCAATGCGCCGGCTTCGCCGCGTGCGCCGACGTACCGGATGTTGCCGCGCGAGTTGATCGCGTCGAGGATCGGCATGTTGTGGATCGAGATGACACCGAATGCGGTCTTCACGCCGCACTGCTCGAGAAAGGCGGCAATCAGCTCGCCAACCGTGGTTTTTTCAGACATGGCGTGCAAAGCCTCCAGAAACGTCGATATGGCTGCCCGTCGTGTAGGACGACAGATGCGTTGCGAGATAAAAAAGTGCCCAGGCTGCCTCGTCGGGCTTGCCGAAGCGGTTCAGCGGAATGTGCTTCGTGCGGGCGATCGCGCCCGTCCAGTCCTCCCAGCTTTCGCCGGCCTGCGCCTGCGCTTCGTAACGGCGGCGCCACTGGCCCGACTCGACGATGCCGATCAGGATCGAGTTCACGCGGATGCGCTGCGGCGCGAGTTCGTTCGCGAGCGACTTCACGAGGCTCAGCACGCCCGCGCGCGCCGACGACGTCGCGACCATGTGCGGCTCCGGCTGCAGCGCGAGCAGCGAGTTCACGCAGGTGATCGTCGGCGCCTGCGCATCGCGCAGCAGCGGCAGGAACGCGCGCGTCGGGCGGATGATGCTGAAATACTTCAGTTCGAGCTCGTCGCGCCACGCGTCGTCGGTCGTGTCCGCGAAGGTCGACACGCGACCCTGGCCGGCGTTGTTGACCAGCATGTCGGCGCGGCCGAAGCGCGCGGACACCGCTTGCGCGAACGCGGCGACGTCATGCTCGTCGAGCACGTTGCAGCGCGCGGCGAGCAGTTGCGCGCCCGGGTATTTTTCGTCGAGCATCGCCTCGGCGCGCGCCAGGCGCTCGCCGTCGCGGCCGCAAATCGCGACCGATGCGCCTGCCTGCACGAACCGTTCGGCGGTCGCGAGGCCGATGCCGGACGAACCGCCCGTCACCACCGCCACCTGCCCGGTCAGATCGATCTGGATCATCGGAGTCCTAATGCTTTCATGAACGTGTGCTCGTCATCCGAGCGGTAATTGAGCCGCCGCGACAGTTCCGCCGCCGCGCGCTGCACCTTGTCGATCAGCCCGTCCGCGATCAGCGCCGCGTCGATTTCCGGACGCGGCACCGTCACCGTGATGCACGCGACGATCTTCTGCGTCTCGTTGCGCACCGGCGCCGTGACCACCGAGATGCCGCGCTCGAACGACGAATTGCTGACGCCGTAGCCGCGCAGCGCATCCTCGCGGATCACTTCGTACAGCGCGTCGACCGTTTCCGGTGTCGCGTTCGTCATCCGGTTCAGCGTGCCTTCCGGATACAGCGAGCGCAGCTCCTTCAGCGACAGGTCGCCCATCAGCACGTGGCCGTGCGTCGTCGCATGCGCGGGCAAGCGCGTGCCGACGTTCACGCGGATCGAGCTGAACACCGGCGACTGGCTCTGTGCTTTCGCGACGAACACCACGTCTCGGCCATCACGGATCACGATGTGCGTCGTGAAGCCGGTGGCGTCGCGCAGGCTCTCGATCACGGGCAGGCCGAGATCGGTCAACTCCAGCGAGCTCAGGTATTCGAAGCCGAGCCGCAGCACGGCGATGCCGAGCTTGTAGTTGCGATCCTTGTCCGCGCGCTCGAGGAAGCCGAGCGATTCGAGCGTCTGCAGCAGGCGGAACACCGTCGTGCGCGGAATGCCGAGCCGCTTCGACAGCTCCGGCGCACCGAGCACGGGCTCGCGCGGCGAGAATTCGGCGAGGATCCGCAGCCCGCGTTCGAGGCCGGGCACCACGTAGTTGGCTTCGGCCTTGTCGTTTTCGGGTTCGGGTCGTTGCAGCGGTTCGTTCATGCCAGCCCCCGCTGTTGGTCGCACTGACGGCAGAACGTGTCGATCAGCGCGGAATAGACGGCCGGCGCCTCGACATAACCGGCATGACCGGCTTGCGGAATCACCTGCAGCCCGACGTGCGCAGCCGCGGCGATCCGCTCGCACGCGGCGGGCGGCGTGATCGCGTCGTTCGCACCGACGGCCACGGCCGTGCGACCGCGAAAGCCGGCGAGATCGGCCGCGAGATCGGCGTTCGCGAGCAGATGCGTGGCCTGCGCATAGCCGGCCGGCACGATGCGCGCCATGTTCCAGCGCACCCACGCACGTGCGTCCTCGTTCGCGAAACCGGACAGCATGTTGCCGCTGCGCTGCTCGGCGAGCCCGGCCGGGCCGAGTTCGGCGAGCATCGCGAGCCGCGCGTCGCGGCGCGATTCGCGCGTTTCGGCCGGTGCGCTGCCGTAGCCGCCCGCGGGCGACACCAGCAGCAGGCCGGCGATCCGCGCGGGCATCACGCGGGCGAGACCGCCCGCCACGATCGCGCCGAGCGAATGGCCGACCAGCACACAGCGTTCGATGCCGAGTGCCTCGAGCCACGCGTTCAGCGATGCCGCGTAATCGGCGGCGGCCGGCGACGCGCCGTGCACGGGCGTCGATACGCCGTAACCGGGCGCGTCCCACGCGAGCACGCGCCGCGATGCGCCGAGCGTGTCGAGCTGGCTGACCCACGATGCGGCGCCCGAGCCGATGCCGTGCAGCAGCACGACGGGCAGCGCACGGCCCGCATGCTGCGCGCCGGCCTCACGGTAACCGATCGTGCCCGCCGCGCCGGCCGCGCAACGCTGCTCGGGAAACTGCCCGAGCAGCGCGGCGAACGCCGCGGTGCGGTCGCGCTCGCGTTTGTCGATGACACTCATTGCTTCACCCGTCCCGTCTCAGCGCTTG
Organism: Burkholderia sp. AU4i; assembly: GCF_000466765.1. Lineage (NCBI taxonomy): Bacteria > Pseudomonadati > Pseudomonadota > Betaproteobacteria > Burkholderiales > Burkholderiaceae > Burkholderia > Burkholderia sp. AU4i. Next base: position 33,489 of record NZ_ASSI01000126.1, read on the forward strand.
ATCTTCGCGAGCGGCGAATCGGGCGGATACGTCGGCGTGACCGGCTTCGGCGAACCGAGCATCACGCACATCAGCGCATCTTCCTCGCCGATGTTGATTTCCGTGCGATACACGCCCGGCGGCACCGAGATCAGGTCGCGCTCGCCGAGGATCGCTTCCCACGTCTCGCCGTCGCGTTCGCAGATCACCTTCATCTTGCCGCGCAGCACGAAGAAGATTTCTTCCACGTCGATGTGGATGTGGCTCGGGCCAATGTTGCCGGCCGGGATGACCATCGTCGAGAACGTGAAGTTGCCGGCCGGCACCGTGTTGACGTCCTTCGCGACGCCCGTGCCGCCCGTGCCGACGTAGCGCATCTGCGCGCGGCGGTACTTCGGGTCGTAGTCGGCCTGGAACTTCAGTGCGTCCCAGTCGTAGCGCCGCGTCGCGTAGCGAGCAACGCGCCCTTCCATCCAGTCGTTGAAGCTTGCGCCTTCCGGCTGGTCCCACGACTTGCGTTCGAGATCGGCGTCCGCCATCGTCCTCTCCTTCATCAGAGTGAAAACTTCAATTCAATTCATTACGAAGCCGCCGTTTACCGGCAGCAATTGACCCGTCACGAAGCGCGCGCCGTCCGACAGCAGGAACAGCACGGGGCCCGTCACGTCGTCGGGCACCTGCGCGCGCGTCAGCGCACGGCCCTGCATGTAGAACGCGTGGCGCTCGGCCGGCACGTAGGCGGTCGCCTCGACTTCCGTCAGCCCCGGCGCGATCGCATTGACCGTCACGCCGTGCGCGCCGAATTCGCGCGCCTGCGCATGCGTCATCGCGATCACCGCGCCCTTGCTCGCGACGTACGCGAGCAGCTTCGGCGCCCCCCACAGCGCGGTGTCCGATGCGAGGTTCACGATCGCGCCGCGCCCCGACTGCGCGAGGTGCGGCAACGCCGCATTGCTGACGAGCCACACGCCGCGCACGTTCACGTTCATCACGTCGTCCCAGGTCGACACGTCGAGCTCCGTCGACAATTTGCCGCCCGAATTCGTGATCGCCGCGTTGTTGATCAGCGCGTCGATGCCGCCGAGCGCCGCCGCGCCCTGCGCGACAAACGCGTCGACACTCGCCGGATCGGCCAGGTCGAGCGTGAAGAAAAACGCGGTATGGCCGGCTTGCGTGAGCTGCGCGGCCAGCGCGCGGCCTTCTTCGGCGAGCACGTCGCCGAACGCGACCTGCGCACCCGCCGCGACCAGCGCCTTCACGAACGCCGCGCCCAGCCCGCGCGCGCCGCCCGTGACGAGCACGCGGCGCCCCGGCAGCGACACGACCGGAGCGCGCTCAGCCATGCGAGGGCTCCGCCGCGGCCTGCGCCGCACGATGCGCGTCGAGCGCGGAAAGATGCTCCTGCGCACGCTGGCGCAGCATCCGGCGCACGCGCGTGATGCCGACGTCGTGCTGGTACAGGTATTCGTGATCGCGCGCGTGCGGCGCGAGGCTTTCGAGGACGTAGCGGTCCTGCTCGAGCACGTCCCAGTGCAGGCCCTCGAGGCGGTTGCGGTACATGAAGCGCCACACGTCGCGCTGCCAGCCGCTGACCTTGCGCGTGCGCCAGAAATAGACCTGGCAGTTGTCGCCGTCGACCGGCGTCGCGAAGCCGATGATCCCGAAGTTGCCGCCGGGGCCGAACTTCTGCTTGTACGGAATCGCAAGGCGCATCCACAGGCAGCCGGTTTCGCCGAGCTCGACCCAGTCGAAATTCACGTCGCGCTGGCCGATCTTCTCGAACATCAGGCCTGTTTCCGTCTTGCGCACGCGCATGTCGGCCTGCTTGTCGCCTTCGGCCATCGAATGCGACGTCGCGTGCAGGTACGCGCCATGCATCGGGTCCATCACGTTGTCGATCGCGTACTGGTAATTGCACTTCCAGTTCGACACGCACAGGAAGTGGCCGTACTCGTCGGCGACCAGTTCCTCGGGCAGGTTCAGCGGCGCCGGCTCGCCGTGCGCTTCATCGCCGAACCACAGGAAGATCGCGCCGGCCTTCTCCTCGACCGGATACGACTTCACGCACTTCGTGCCTTCGAGCGGACAGTTCGACACGGCCGGCACGCGGTTGACCGTGCCGCCGCCGTCGACTTCGATGCCGTGATACCAGCACGCGATGTTGCCGCCGAGGTTCCAGCCGAGCGACAGGCGTGCGCCGCGGTGCGGGCAGCGATCTTCGAGTGCGTGAACCTTGCCCTCGTGATCGCGCCACAGCACGATCTGCTCGGACAGGCGCGTGAGGCCGACGGGTGCGTTCGACACCTGCCAGCTCGGCGCGACGGGATACCAGTAGTTCTTGATGCCGCGGTCGAGATAGTCGCGGACCGGGTCGTGTTGGACTGCGTGTTGTACGGGGGACGTCATCAGTGTGCTCCGGATGCGGTTGTCGGGTCGGCGCTCAGGCGCTCACGCGCGCGGCGCGGTCGCTGCGCTCATTCCGCCAGCGAGGCCATTTCGGCGCGGAAACGCTCAGGTGTCCAAACCGTGCCGTCCGGCGCGCGAAAGCCGATGCGGTTCAGGCCCGCGACGACATCGTCCAGTTCGGTCGCGCCGCTCTCGAACACGCGCTCGAGCGCATCGCCGAGGTCGTTTTCGTACTGGGTCGGGGCGGCCTTGCGGTTCTGCCAGACCTGGTTCTCGGCCTGGCCGGGGATCTCGATCTGCCCCTTGCCCGCGACGTTGTTCGGCTGCGGCGCCACCCACGGCTTCAGGAAGGGATTGAAGTTGACGGTCGCTTCTTTCATCGGTTACTCCACCTTGATCTGGATTTCCTCGCCGGCAAGGCGCACCGCGTACTGCTTCAGCGCGCGCCCGCCCGGACCCTTCAGGCATTCGCCCGTCCTGATGTCGAACACGGCCTCGTGCAGCGGGCATTCGACCGTGCCTTCGTCGACGAACCCCTGCGTCAGCAGCGCGTACGCATGCGGGCACACGTTCTCGAGCGCATACACGTCGTCGCCGACGCGGTAGATCCCGATTTCGACGCCGTCGGTCCGCTTGAACTCGATCGGCGTGTCTTCCGACAGCGCGCCGGCGTGCCCGGCGCAAACCCATTGTTCAGACATCTCACACCCTTCCTTCTGATCGACTCTCGGTTTGTTCCGATTTGTTCCATACCCGGAACAGCAGTTTATGGATGGTGATTATAGGAGCGACTTTTCACGAGTAAAACAAAAAGCTGCACGCCCTAGGGAAAACACCGACCATCGGGTCGGCAGTCACTTCCGCCTGCCTTGCCAAATGTAATTCTTTGTTGTGTAGCGGGCATTTACGGCCTTTTTTCGGGCGTCGTGCACCGCAACCGGGCACCGGCACGAATTCCATCCGTCCCGAAAAAATTATTTTTGATACGGCGCTCGACGCCCCTATACTCCATTCCATCAGAGGCACGTTGTTCCTTGTATGGAACATAAAAAATGCCCGCTCGATGGCGAAGACGCGCAACGGCAGGCCGTTCCCGCGCAGGCCGCCACGGCACGTTTTCATCAGGTTGGAGATTCAGGAGATCAAATGGTCAAGCATGCGGTAGCAGCAACAGTGATCGGATTGGGCGCCGTGTCGGGCGCGTGGGCGCAGAGCAGCGTGGTGCTGTACGGCAGCATGGATGCGGGGGTCGCGTACGTGAACAACGTCGGCGGCCATGCGAAATGGGCGATGATCCAGGGCAATACGCAGCCCGACCGGTGGGGCCTGAAGGGCAAGGAAGACCTCGGCGACGGCCTGTCGGCGATCTTCCAGCTCGAAAACGGCTTCTATACGAACAACGGCCAGTTCGCGACCGCGAACACGATCTGGAACCGCGCGGCCTTCGTCGGCCTCAGCTCGGAACGCTACGGCACGCTGACGCTCGGCCGCCAGACGCCGCTGTCGTTCGACTATCTCGATCCGCTCAGCACGGCCTACCTCGCGATGAGCTGGTATGCGTTCCACCCCGGCAACATCGACGGGCTCGCCGCGACCGGCAACGTGCCGTACAACAACGCGGTCAAGTATCGTTCGCCGACCTTCGCGGGCTTCTCGGCCGCGGCGACGATGGCGCTCGGCAACACGACGAACTTCTCGACCGGCAAGTCGGTCGGCGTCGCGCTGAACTATGCGAACGGGCCGTTCAAGGCGTCGGCCGTGTACTCGAACGAGCACGACCGTTCGATCCTGATCAGCACGACCGGCATCACGTCCTTCCAGGGGCAGAACACCGCGAACGGCTACATCGCGAACAAGGTCGAGAACATCGGCGCGGGCGCGTCCTACCAGTTCGGCGACTTCCTCGTGCATGGCCTGTACACGCGTACGAAAATGCAGTCGAACGGCTATTCGGACACGTTCCAGAGCTACGACGCGGGCGTGAACTATCGCAGCAGCGCGTTCAACACGATCGCGGGCGGCGCGGCAACCACGACGCTGGCCGGCCGCCGCTGGACGCAGGTCGAACTCGGCGACATCTATTCGCTGTCGAAGCGCACGCAGCTTTATGCGAACGTGCTGTACGAGCACGGTTCGGGCGGCGCAAAGGCCGCGTTCTTCACGGCCGGCGTGTCGAGCACCGCGAACCAGGTGGTCGTGCTCACCGGGATCCACCACTCGTTCTGAACGGCGCCAGGCAGCCGGTGCCTGAAACGAAACGAGGGGCCCGCGGGCCCCTCGTTTTTTTGATTGCGGTGCCGCGTGCGGCGGCCCGCCCGACAAGTCGGCGTCAGAACATCGCGACCTTGTGGCGCGCGTGCGCGAACGTCGGGTCGCTTTCGAGCGGACGATAGTTCAGGCGCTGGGACAGGTCGACCGCCGCGCCGCACACGGCTTCGACGAGCCGTTCCTTCTCGCCGGCCTCGCCGATCTCCGAGCGCGGCACCGTCGCGGTGATCGCCGCGACGATCGAGCCCGAATGATCGCGCACGGGCGCCGTGACCGCCGAAATGCCGCTCTCGAACGCCGCCTCGCTGACCGCATAACCGAGCCGCGCGTAATGACGCACGCGCTCGTACAGTTCGTCGACGGTGCCCGGCGTGCGCTCGGTGAACTGTTCGAGTTTCTTCTCCGGATAGAGCTGGCGCAGTGCGTCGCGCGTCAGGTCGCCCATCAACACGTGGCCGTGCACGGTCGCATGCGCGGGCAGGCGCGTGCCGACGTGCACCTTCACCGAACCGAACATCGACGCGTTGCTCTGCGCCTTCGCGACGAACACGACGTCGCGCTGGTCGCGGATCAGCAGATGCGTCGACAGGCCCGTCGTATCGCGCAGCCGCTCGAGCACGGGCGTGCCGAGATCGGTCAGTTCGAGCGAATTCAGGTATTCGAAGCCGAGCCGCAGCACGCCGACGCCCAGCCGGAAATAACGGTCGCCGTTCACGCGCTCGAGGAAACCGAGCGCTTCGAGCGTCTGCAGCAGGCGGAACGTGGTCGTGCGCGGAATGCCGATGCGCTTCGACAACTCGGGCGCGCCGAGCACGGGCTCGCGCGCGGAGAATTCGGCGAGGATCCGCAGCCCGCGTTCGAGCCCCGGCACCAGGTAGGACGATGCGCCGCCGGACGATTCGTCGTCGCCGGGCGCCGCGGATTCAGGCGCGTCGCTCATCGTTGTCTTGGCCATGTGGACATGGACGGAAGGAAATCAATCACGAAACGGGTCATGGATCGTCGTGGGCAGGCGGCCATGCGACCCCGGCGCGCACGCGGGCTCGCACCCGCGTGAATCGCCGCGGCGCAGCATGCGCTTCCACGGCCCCACGAATAGTCATTCACGGTCGAGAGGATAGCAGCGATGGACAGCGCGGCGCCATGCGGAAATCGCCGAACGACGCGATGCCGGCCGTGGGCGCGGCGCGCGGCGGCCGGCGTGGCAGCCGAAGCCGCGCCGCCTACAGGCGCGACAGGTGAACCCGGATGTTCGCGCGGTCATACGTGAATCCGCCGGCCGCGTCCGGCTCGAGCACCCGCGCAAGGTCGACCGCGTACATCCAGCCGCTGCCGAGACGGCCCCCGTTGATCGCCCGGATCCGGCTGCCGCCGACGGCAATCGCGGCATGAAAAACGGTGCCGCCCCGCGAGAAGCCGACCGCGGTTCCGGCCGGAATGCTCGCGCGCCCGTCCCATTCGCCGCCGGTCTCGAAGTTGAAGCGGGTCCGCCAGTGCTGGCCGATCGTGTCGAGCAGCGCACCGGGCGCGATCATCGCGTCGCTGCGCAGCAGATACCGGACATAGGCCGCGGCGTCGTAACAGACGCCGCCGGACACGTACTCGTTGATGTCGGCCATGCCGAACATCAGCGCCTGCGCGTGCTTCTGCCGTTCGGCGAAACCGGATTGGGCGACATGCCCGCCTAACTGGCTCAGTTGCATGGGTGGCTCCTCGTGAAGAAGCAGGACGTCATCGTCCTGCCGACGCAATAACGTCATATGTTATTACGATATCCGGCCACGCCGGCATTCCGGCCCGGGCGTCACGGCATGCGGGTGGCCGATGCCGGCGCGGCAGCGGCCGCATCGGGATTCGGCGCGAGCCGCAGGCGCACGCGCAACGGCTGCAGCATGTCGGGCGGCGGCGGTTCCGCCAGCGGGCCGGCCGTGAGCAGTTGCCGCAGTGTCGCGTCTGCATCGGGATCGCCGAGCGACGCGAATTCGACACGCGTGACGGCGCCGTTCGGGCCGATCCACGCGCGCACGACGATCGCGGGCGGCGGCGCGGCGGCGCTCGCGTTCAGCACGCGCGCCTCGAGATAGCGGTGCAGCCGATCGGCCGCGTCGCCGTCAGCTTCGAGCCACGTCTGGAACTGCTGCCCGGCAAGCTGTCCGTAGCGCATCCATGCCTGCGGCACGTCGGTCGTCTGCGCGACGGCCGGCGCGATACCCAAAACAAGCGCCCACGCGACGACGATCGCCCGCCACCCGCCGGACACGCGCCATTCCTGCCTTCGCTTCATTCCGCCTCCCGTTTCGACGATGAGCCGTCGTGCCGCGTGACATCGCCCGCGCAGCCGCCCACCTGCCCACCCGATCAACCGCCCACCCGATCAACCGCTCAACCGATCTCGATCGGCACATACAGACGCGTGCCGCCGCGCTGGACGAGCAGCGCGACGTTGCCGCGCGCGGCATCGATCTCGGTCATCAGCGCGCCAATGTTCGCGACCGGCGTGCCGTTGACCGACAGCACGATATCGCCGGCCTGCAACCCCGCGCGCGCGGCCTGGCCGCTCGCCTGCTCGACGACGAGCGCCTGGCCGACGCCGAGCCGCTGGC
>NZ_ASSI01000127.1:0-18457 GCF_000466765.1 Burkholderia sp. AU4i
CTCGCCGTTCAACTTCCCGCTGTACCTCGCGATGCGCGCGGTCGCGCCCGCGCTCGCGCTCGGCAACGCGGTCGTGCTGAAGCCCGATCCGCGTACCGCCGTGTGCGGCGGCGTCGCGATCGCCCGCGTGTTCGAGCTCGCCGGCCTGCCGGAAGGCGTGCTGCACGTGCTGCCCGGCGACGGCGCGGCCGGCGCCGCACTGGTTGCCGATCCGCACATCGCGATGATCCAGTTCACCGGTTCGACCGCGGCGGGGCGCAAGGTCGGCGAAGCCGCCGGCCGCCACCTGAAGAAGGTCTCGCTCGAACTCGGCGGCAAGAATTCGCTGATCGTGCTCGACGACGCCGACCTCGAGCGCGCCGTCGCCAATACCGCGTGGGGGGCGTATCTGCATCAAGGCCAGATCTGCATGGCGACCGGCCGCGTGCTCGTGCAGCGCAGCATTCACGACCGCTTCGTCGCGAAGCTCGTCGAGAAGGCGCGAAGCCTGCGCGTCGGCGATCCCGCGAGCGCGGACGTCGGCCTCGGGCCGCTGATCAATGCCGCACAGCTCGACCATGCGGCGAGCCTGGTGGACGCGGCCCGTCGCGCGGGCGCGCGTGTCGAGACGGGCGGCGGCCATCGCGACCTGTTCTTCGAGCCGACCGTGCTGAGCGGCGTCGCGCCGGGCAACCCGGCGTTCGACGAGGAGATTTTCGGGCCGGTCGCGGTCGTCGTGCCGTTCGATACGGACGAGGACGCCATCGCGCTCGCGAACCGCACCGAATACGGGCTGTCGACGGCGATCCTGTCCGCCGACATCGGCCGGGCACTCCGGATCGGCGAGCGCCTGAACACCGGGCTGCTCCACATCAACGACCAGACGGTCAACGACGAAGTGATCAACCCGTTCGGCGGCGTCGGCGCATCGGGCAACGGCTCGAGCATCGGCGGCGCGGCAAACTGGGAGGAGTTCACGCAGTGGCAGTGGCTGACGATCAAGGGTGACGCGCCGCTGTATCCGATTTGACAAGGAGACCGAACATGTACACCGAAAACGATACCCGCGTCGTCACCGCGGCCGTCGCGCGCGCGGCCGGCGCACCCTTCTCGATCGAATCCGCCCGCCTGCGCGCGCCGCGCGGCGACGAGGTGCGGGTGCGCGTCGTCGCGACGGGCCTGTGCCACACCGACCTGATCGTGCGCGACCAGTACTACCCGGTACCGCTGCCGGCCGTGCTCGGTCACGAGGGCGCCGGCGTGGTCGAGGCAGTCGGCCCGAACGTGAAGACGCTCGCCGTGGGCGATCACGTGGTGCTCACCTATGGCGCGTGCGGCCACTGCCCGTCCTGTGTCGGCGGTCACGGCGCATATTGCCGGCAGTTCTTCGGGCTGAATTTCGGCGGCGCCGACGCCGACGGACAGACCGCGATCCGCGACGAACACGGGCAACCGCTGCACGATCATTTCTTCGCGCAGTCGTCGTTCGCCAGCTATGCGCTCGCGCGCGAGAACAACGCGATCAAGGTGCCGCCGGAAGCGCCGCTCGAGCTGCTCGGGCCGCTCGGCTGCGGGATCCAGACCGGCGCCGGCGCGGTGATCAATTCACTCGCGGTGCACCCGGGCAGCAGTTTCGCAAGCTTCGGCGCGGGCGCGGTCGGCATGAGCGCCGTGATGGCCGCGCGCGTCGCCGGCGCGACGACCATCATCGCCGTCGACATCGTGCCGTCGCGGCTCGCGCTGGCGCTGGAGCTCGGCGCGACGCACACGATCAACAGCAAGGAAGTCGATGTCGTCGACGCGATTCGCCAGATCACCGGCGGCGGCGTCGACTACGCGCTCGAATCGACCGGGCTGCCCGCCGTGCTGTCGCAGGGAATCGAAGCGCTCGGCTCGCGCGGCACGATGGGCGTGGTCGGCGCGCCGAAGCTCGGGACGAAGGCGGAATTCGACGTCAACAACCTGCTGCTCGGCGGCCGTTCGATCCGCGGCATCGTCGAAGGCGACAGCGTGCCGCAGACGTTCATTCCTCAGCTCGTCCAGCTGCATCTTCAGGGGCGGTTTCCGTTCGACCGGCTGGTGAAGTTCTACCCGCTCGAACAGATCAACCAGGCCGCGGAGGACAGCAGCCGCGGCATCACGCTCAAGCCGATCCTGCGTTTGCCGCATTGAGCGGCGACACGCCCCCGGTCGCGGGGTAAATCTCGACCGGGGGCCGCATGGGCCTCGTGCGGCGGCGTAGCCGCCGCGAAAATACCGCGCCGCGGGCGCCGGGCTATATTACGCATTCGCGCGACACGCGGGCCGGCACGTCCGGCCCGAACCTTCGACCCAACTGGAGCGCAGCGTGAATGCAGCCCCCGAATCCCCTGCACGGCCGGTCGACCTCGACCGGCTCCGCGCCCGCTTCGCGGCGGGCGAACCGCTGCCGGAAACGGCGTTGCCGGCCGGCGTCGCGCGCTCGTGGCTGCGTTCGCGCGACGCCGGGCTCCGGCCGTGGCAAACCGCCCGCTACGAAATGCAACGCGAACTCGACGAATCGCGCGCGGACCGCCGGCTGACCCGCTGCGTCGCGCCGGAAATCGAGCAGCTGTGGGCCGCGTTCGGCGGCAGCGAGTGGACGATCTTCTGCGTCAATCCGCGCGGCACGATCGTCCACGCGCGGCGCAGCCCGCATTGCGACGACACGCTGCTGACGCCGATCGTCGCCGGGCGCCGGATCGTCGAGCCGAACATCGGCACGACCGCGCCGAGCTGCGTGATTCACGACGGCACCGAGGCGGTCGTCGCGGGCGCCCAGCACTATCTCGACGAATTCTCGCGCGTGTTCTGTCTCGCGGTGCCGCTGGTCGGTTTCGACGGGGAAGTGATCGGCGCGCTGGACATCACCGGCGTCGGCCGGCGCAATGTCGTGCAGTTGCGCGAACAGTTCCGGCATGCGGCGCTGTCCGCCGAGCAGCGGCTGTATGCGATGCTGCGCGACTGCCATCTGCTGCAGGTGCAGTACGATCCGCGCTGGCTCGGCACGCCGCTCGCGGGCGTCGTCGCGCTCGACGAGGCGGGCCGCGTGCGCGCGGCGAGCCGGCTCGCGCGGCAGATGCTCGAGCTCGCGCCGGCCGGGCCGGTCGAACCGCACGATCTCCGGCAACTCTTTCCCGGCGCGACGCCCGCGCAGCAGCGTCGTTTGCTGACACCGGCGCGTACGCCGCAGCGGATCGCGCGCGACGACGGCAGCCACATCTGGGTGCGGGCCGTGCGCGCACCGCTCGATCGGGCGGCGACGCGGCGGCAATCCGATGTGCTGGCAGACGCCGCCGACGCGTGCGGCACGGCGCCGGCCGCCAGCCCGCAGGCCAGCCTGCACGAGCAGTCGCTCGACGCGATCCGCCGGGCGGTCGACGAGCACGACGGCAATGTGTCGGCCGCTGCGCGGCAACTGGGCATCTCGCGCACCACGCTGTACGCGAAGCTCAGGCAGCTCGATGCAGCGGGAATCACGAACGCCGGCGCGCATTGATACTGCGTGCGGCGATGGCGCCCGCGCTCCCGCCCGCCTCTCGTGCTGCCGCAACGTGAGCCACACGATCCCGACCGCGCCGACCCCGCCGCCCAAGATGCCGATCCACGGCCGTTCGGCGTCACGGGAAACCGCCGGTCGTGCATGCCGGCCAGCTTCGCGGCGAGCGCCGCCGGCTTCGACGATTCAGCCGCCGCCACGTCCACGGCGCGGCGCAGCGCGGCAACATGGCAACATGGCGACGTGGCGGCGCGGCGTCAGCCCGGATAACCGCCCAACCTGCCCCCAACCCCGAACCCGTCGTCCGGCGCCGGCAGTCGCCCGAGCACCCGCTCGACCTCCAGCGCGACCGCGATGAGTTCGCGATCGGTGCCGGCCGCGCCGTCGAGTGCGAGGCCGACCGGCAGCCCGTCCGCCGTCAGGCCGGCCGGGACGGTCATGCCCGGCACGCCGGCATTGCTACCCGGCTCGGTATTGCGGATGTAGGTCGAGAACACCGAAGCGGTTTCGCCGTTGAGCATCATCGTGTCGCCCGCCGGGATCGGGCACGCGGTGGCGATCGTCGTCGGAAAGACCAGCGCGTCGGCACCGCTGTCGGCGAGGCACTGCCGATACGCGGCACGCGAACGCGTCCGCCGGTCGAGCGCGGTGAGGTAGGCCGCTTCGCCGATCCCGTCGGGGCCGGTGACATGGCGGGCGATCTTCGCGACGTCCGGGCTCCCCACGTTCGCGACGATGTCGTCGACCGTCAGGTCGTAGCCGTTCTCGACCAGGTACGCGTGCATCGACGAACGGAATTCGTACATCGCGATGACGGCCGGCTCGTCGTCGAAGAACCCCGGATAGTCGTTCAGGTCGAGGTCGACACATTCGAATCCCGCCTGCTCCAGCTTCGCCACCGCGGCATTCGCGACCGCGTCGACGTCCGGCGCGAGGCCGCGCCAGAACGTCGTGCGCGGAATCGCGAGACGCACGGGGCGCGTCACGCTGCGCACAGGGGGCGACAGCGGCGCGGCGGCGCCGGCGAGAATCGCGTCGAGCAGCGCGATGTCCTCGACCGACCGCGCGATCGGGCCGACGGTGTCGCGCGTGCGCGAAATCGGCGCCACGCCGCCCGACGGGTAGCGCCCCACGGTCGGCCGCAGGCCGACGGCACCGCACAACGCGGCCGGAATCCGCACCGAGCCGCCGGTGTCCGTGCCGAGCGCGGCGGGCACCACGCCCGCGCCGACCAGCGCGCCCGAGCCGCTGCTGCTGCCGCCCGGAATCCGGTTGAAATCGTACGGGTTGCGTACCGCGCCGGTGACGCGGTTGTTGCCCGACACGCCGAATGCCAGCTCGTGCAGGTTGGCCTTGCCCGCGATCAGCGCCCCGTGCGCGAGCAGCCGCGCCACCACCGGCGCGTGCTGCGGCGGCACGCGGTTATGCAGCGCGAGCGTGCCGTTGCCGGTCGGCAGGCAGGCGGTGTCGATGTTGTCCTTGATCGCGATCGGCAGTCCCAGCAGCGCGTGCGGGGTGGCCGACGTCGCGAGGTCGCGGTCGCAGCGGGCCGCTTCGGCGAGCAGCCGCGCATCGTCGACGCACGTGAAACCGTTCAGGTAGCGCCAGCGTGCGTGCCGCTCGATCAGCGCGTATGCGTACTCGACACAGGAAAACTCCCGGCGCAGGATCGCGTTCCGGGCTTCGGTGAGCGTCAGGGTTCCCAGGGTGGGCATCGTCGTCGTTCCTCGTCACGGGGGATCGCCACAAGGTAGGGCGTGCCGATTTTGACGCCCATCATCACAATGGATGACCCCGGCCGACGGCCGCGCCGCCGGTCACGCCAGCGCGGCGGCCAGGCTCGCGCGGTTGGCGACGCCCTTCTTCGCCATCACGCGCCGCAGATGCGTGCGGACCGTCGCCAGTCCGATGCCGAGCGTGCGCGCGACGTCCTTGTCGGTGTAGCCGGCGGCGACGAGCCGCGCGACGTCGCTCTCGCGTTCGGTCAGCCCGGTACACGCATGACGCCGCCTCAGCAGCGCACGTCGGAAAAACGGCTCGATGCCGTCCAGCAGCAGCTTGTCGCGCTCCGTGAAGTCGGGCCGGCCCTGCGCACGCCAGATGCGCAGGTCGCCGACGTGCGTCGCGCCATCGAACGCATAGACGTTGATCCCGTGATGCATGCCCTCGCGGCTCAGGAAGTCGCCGTAGAACGCGGTGCGTTCCAGCTCGCGGCGACTCATCACCTCGTCGACGCAGGTCGCCACGCGGCGCGCGCACAGTTGCGACGTAACCGGGTCGATATGCTGGAACCACGCTTCGTACCGCGCGATCTGCGACGGGTCGAGGTTGTACGAGAATCCGTTGCGCCAGAGCCCGGTTTGCGCGTCGCACTCGAACGACGCGGCGAAATCCGCGCGCATCAGCCGGGTGATCTCGGGCAGCACGACCCTCCTCACGTCGACGACCGGCCCCAGCTCTTCCAGGCGGGCGACGATGTCGCCGAACAGCCGGAGTTCTTCCGGCGTGATCTCGGAGACGGAAAGGTTCATGATGCGGCCGCGACCGTCGCCTGCCATTGCGCGGCCACGCCGGTGTAATCGTCGACCTTGAAAGCCGAGCCATCCTGAACATGGACCCAGCCGAACGTGCGAGCGGCCAGCGGCTTGTCGTGGTCGTCCGTCGCGATCTTGACGATCGCATGCGCGCGGACATGCACGAGACCGTCCGGATAGTCGGACGACGGGTTTGCCAGCGTCACCGTCACGAACGGGCCGAGATCCTGCAACAGTTGCGCAGCCGGCGGATTGTCGGCCATCAGCAACGAGCCGCCCTTCACGCGGTCGTCCACGCGGATGGCCGTGCCGCCCGGCCGCCGGTGCGCGGCAGTCGGCAGCGACATCCACAGCACGTGCGCCGGGTTGAGATAGACCACATCGGGTTCGCCCATCGCGTCGCGGGTTTCAATCCGGGGTATCGGCATGCAGGGTCTCCAGTCGAATGTCGGGCACCGCGTGCGGGTGCGGCGGCACCATGATGATGCCGCAATATGTCGGCTTGCAACGTGCCCGTCGATGCATGGCGCGACCGCCCTCGACCGGGAAGCCGCGCCACGCGCCCGTCATTGCTTGGCCGGCGCGCCGATGCCGTCGATATCGGGTGCCCAGCCCGTCGGATTGGCAAACTTCAGCGTGTTGGCGCTGCCCTGCCGGAACGCGCCCGTTACCGTCAGCGTCGACACGTTCCCCCATCCGCCTGTCGACGGGAACGACACGGACACGGGGGCCGCGCCGTCGAAGCTGAGCTGCGCGCTGCGCGGCGCCGAATCGCCGTTCACGTAGGCGATCGCGACGCTATAGGTGCCGTCCGCCGCCACCGAGATGCCGTTGATCGTCAGCGTGCCGTTGCTGGTCCCGTCACCGTTGCCGACATAGCCGACGTCCTGCCCGCCCGAGCACGCGCCGCATGACGACACGCGTGCCGCACCGCCGAGCGTGTTGCCGGCTGCCTCGGCCTCGTAGGCCAGCGGCGGTGGCGGCGGAACCTTCACCGGGCCGGCCACCACGGCGATCGACGTGACGTCGGGGGCCGCCGTCGTGCCACCGAGGCTCGACAACGTCAACGTGTTCTGCCCGGACTGCAGGTCGACGAAGACCGTCACCGTGCCGACGGCCTTGCCCGTAGGCGGAAACGCGAGTGTCGTGCCGTTGCCGCCGTTCGCACCGAGCTGTGCCTCGACGGTTTCCGTCCCGGTGTTCAGGTACGCAATCTGCACATAACCGCCCGCCGTTTGCGAGCTCACGTCATTGAACGTCACCGCACCCAGCCCCGTCACCTTTCTGCCGCTTGCACACGCCGCGCAGTCCGCAATGGTCGCGCCGCCCGACAGGGTGCCCGGCAGGTAGGTGGTCGACGGCAGATCCGTGCCGCTCAGCACGAGCATCACTGTGCCGCCGGCCGGCACACTCGCGACCGTATAGGAACCGGTGGCCGCACCGAGATCCTTGTGCGCCCAGACGTCGCGGACGACGGCCGAGGTGCCGGCGGCGAAACCCAGTTGCTGCCACGTGACCGTCATGTCGCTTGCCGCCGTACCGTTGTTGAACAGCAGAACCGCGCGTTTGCCTGCGCCGGCCAGCAGCTTCGCCCACACCTGCTGCCCGTTGGCGTCGGCGACCTTCAAGCCCTGCAGGCCCAGCATGTCCTGGTCGATCGCGATCAGCTCGGGATTGGTGAGGAGGCTCACCGTCTCGCTCGACAGCGACTTCGACAGGTCGTTGCCAAGTATCATCGGCGCGCCGGCGATGGCCCACAGGTTCACGTGCGCAAGATCGTTCGCCGCCGTCATGCCCATGCCGGCCACCATCATGTCCGGATCGTTGTAATAACCGGTGTGCTGGCCTTCGGGGTGATAGTTGCCGTTGAAGTTGCCGAGCACCGAGCCGAACTTCGGCACGCCGCTCCCCGGCCCGTAGATGTCGCCCGTCGTGCGCCATGACGTCGCGATGCCCGCGCCCCAGTCCCACGGCCCGAGGTTGTAGTCGGGATAGCCGCTTTGGCCGAGCGTGCCCCAGTCGCACATGTTCAGCACCAGCCGCTTGCCGGTGGCGACATAGGCTTTCTGGATCGCCTGCGAGATCGCCGTATAGGCTTGCTGCGGATCGTATCCGGCCGCACGGCCGCCGCACCAGTCGACCTTGACGAAGTCATAGCCCCATTGCGCGAACTGCAGGAAATCGTGATCGTAGTGCGCATAATCGCTGCCGACGAAATGCGTGCCGTTCGTGTTGCCGCAGCCCTGCGGCCCGGAATCGATATAGATGCCGGCCTTTAATCCCTTGCCGTGAATGTAGTCGGCCATCGCCTTCATCCCGCCCGGCCACTGGTTGGTGGGATTGCCGTTCATGTCGACGTTGAGGATGAAATCACCGTTCGCGTCGCGCTTTCTCGACGTCCACCAGCCTTCGTCGATATTCACGTACTGGTACTTGTTGCCCGTCGCGAGGTTCGCATTCAGCGCAGCCAGCCCGTCCGCCTGCGCCTTGATCGTATCGAAGCTGACGTTTTCTTCGAGGCTGTTCCATGACGACCAGCCCATCGGCGGCGGATTCACCGCGATCTGCTGCAGTGCAGTCGGCGACGTGTCCGTCGTGGTCGTGCTGCCGCCCGTCGTCGAGGTCGCTCCCGTTCCCGTCGCCGACGTGCTCGTTCCCGGCGACGAACCGACATCGTCGCCTCCGCATGCGGACAGGCCGATCGCTGCCGCCGCAAGGCATATCATCAATATTCCTAAATGATTTGTGCGCTGCATCTTCGTCTCCCGATTGTTGTGAACGACGCACGTCGATCAGCCTTGTGCGCGTACGCAGATTAATGACGTTCGTTTCCCCGTTTCAATCTTTGCGGCACGCGGCCACATATTGGGAGATGGCGGTTTTCCGGTCGCCCGTCGCCTTGTCGCCAATGGTTTGAGCAAATGACCGCAAAAACCCAATCTTTGGAAACTCGATCGACTGGACGGAAACAATTCGGATCGTTGTTGCCGGTTTGACGCGAAACCGGACAGGCGTGTTGCCCCCGCCATGAGCGGGCGGGCTGCCGGACCATGCGGACGCATCGCCTACGCGCGCGACGTTGCGTGCGCGAGCTTCGCCACCAGTTCGTCGTACACCACCCGGATACGCCGCGGCATCGGGCCGCGCCGCGGCCGATACACGTGCAGTTTCCACGGCTCGGGTTCGATGCTCGGCAACAGGCGCACCAGGCGCCCCTTCTGGACGTGCGGCCTGACCAGGTACTCCGAGCACTGACCGAACCCGATCCCCGCGCACACGGCCTCGATCTCCACTTCGGTGTCGTCCGTCAGATAGGCCGGCGATGACGGAACGAATTGCTGCTCGCCGCGAAACACCCATGGCCACGGCCGTCCGTTCGCGCGGTCGATCAGGCAGGTCACCGGCATCGCCGCGAGTTCCTTGCGGCTTTTCGGCTCGCCCATCCGCATGATCAGCGACGGTGCCCCCACGACCCACATCGGCAACGGCCCGACCATGCGTGCGACGAAGCGGTTGTCGCCGATTGCGCCGACACGCACGCCGATGTCGATCTGCTCGTCGACCACCGGCGACGGCGCATCCGACAGCCGCAGGTCGGGCACGAGGTCCGGATACCGCTGCATCAGGTCGATCAGGATCGGCTGGACGTAACGACGCCCCATGCCTGACGGCGCCGTGACCCTGACGATACCGGCGGGTTCGTCGGCCTGCCCGGCCGCCGGCCCGAACAGCCCGTCGACGGTAGACAGCGCCGCCTTCGCGTCGCGCGCGAACGACTGCCCGAACGCGGTGATCCGGATGCTGCGGGTCGTCCGGTGAAACAGCGTTTCGCCGAGCATCTCCTCCAGTTCGCGCACCGCGCGCGTCACGACCTGCGGCGACACGCCGAGACGCGCCGCCGCCTCGCGGAACGTGGGTGCCGCGGCCGCCACTGCAAAAATCTTGAGGAGATCGAGTCGATTGAGCATGGCGAACCCTTCTGACGTTCCCTGAGCGACGCGTTTAATTCCGAAATCAGGAATTCTGAATGCGAGATTGTTCCATTTTATTGCGGCAACCGAGCGACCACAATGAGCACCAGACGTCGCATTGACGTGGATGATCAACCCCTCAGGAGCAACACATCATGAACGCAAGCACGCAAACCGCCCCACTCGCAAACCGCGTCGCCGTGGTGACGGGCGCCAGTTCCGGCATCGGCCGTGCGTCGGCGATCGAACTCGCGCGACGCGGCGCGAAAGTCGTCGTCAGCGCCCGGCGCAAGGCCGAACTCGATCGACTGGTCGACGAGATCGTGACGGCCGGCGGCGACGCCCGCGCATTTGCCGCCGACGTCGCGAACGAAGACGATCTGCGCAAGCTCTTCGATTTCACGGTAGCGACCTACGATCGCCTCGACATCGCGTTCAACAACGCCGGCACGGAAGGCGTATTCGCGCCGCTGCTCGAGCAGAATGCCGAGCGTTTCGACAAGGTGTTCGAGCCGAACGTGCGCGGCGTCTTCAACTCGATGAAGTACGCGGCCGAGATCATGCTGCGCCAGGGGTCGGGCAGCATCATCAACAATGCGTCGATGGGCGGGCTGATCGGATTCGAGAATGCGTCGGTCTATATCGCGAGCAAGCACGCGGTGATCGGGATGACGAAGACGGCGTCGATCGAGTGGTTCAAGCACGGCGTGCGCGTCAATGCGCTGTGCCCGGGGCTGATCGAAACGCCGTTCCATCACCGCGGCATCTGGCCGTCGGACGACGCGCAACAGGCATTTGCCGCATCGACGCCGGCAGGACGGTGGGGCTCGGCCGAGGAGATGGCGACGATCGTCGCGTTCCTCGCATCGGACGATTCCAGCTATGTGTCGGGGCATGCGCTCGTGGCCGACGGGGGCTATTCGGTGGCGTGAGATGCCACGCGCGATCCGTGGCGCGGCTTCACGGCGCCGCGCCTGCCTCCTCCCGCTTCGCGTGAAGCCGCAACGCGAGCCACGCGATCCCGACCGCGAACGCACCGACCACGCCGCCGAAGGTGCCGATCCACGGCAGCCCGAAATCGCCGGCGATATGGTTGCCGAGAAGCGCGCCCGCGCCGATCCCGACGTTGTACAGCCCGGAGAAGATCGATACCGCAAGATCGGTCCCCTCCGGTGCCAGTTTCAGCACCCACGCCTGCATCGCCAGGCCGAAACAGACGATCGCGCCGCCCCATACCAGCGTATGCACGGACAGCGTCACGATGTTCAGCGCGCACGGGAACAGGATCAGCAGGCATCCCGACAGCGCGACGATCGAAGCCAGCAGAAAGTCGTCCGGCCGGTGCGGGAACATGCGGTTGAAGCAGATTGCGGCCGGCATCCCGGCGACACCGAACAGGATCAGCACGTAGGTAATCCGGCTGCTGCTCGCGTGATTGACGCTTTGAACGAACGGCTCGATGTACGTGTACGACGTGAAATGCGCGGACACGACCAGCACCGTAATCGCGTACAACGCGACCAGTGCCGGTTTGCGCAGGAACACGCCGACGCTGCTGAGCGACCCCGCGCCCTGGCTCGGCAACGCAGGCAACGTCGCGCGCAGCAGCAGCAACGCGATACCCGCCGCGCCCGCGACGATCAGGAACGTGACACGCCAGCCGAATGTCTCACCGATCACGCGTCCGAGCGGAATGCCGGCGACCATCGCGATCGACGTGCCCATTGCGAGCATGCCGAGCGCGCGGCTTTTCCGGTCGGGCGGCGCGATCCGCACGGCCAGCGGAACGGAAATCGACCAGAACACCGCGTGCGCGCAGGCGATGCCGAGCCGGCCGATCATCAGCACCGTAAAATTCCACGCAACGCCGGTGACGACGTGGCTGCCGATGAACACCAGCAACGCGCAGGACAGCAGCTTGCGCCGCTCGACGTGACGCGTGAGCAGCGTCAGCGGCAACGACACGACGGCGACGGTCCATGCGTAAATCGTCAGCATCAGCCCGACGTCGGTGGGCTGCATGTGAAGGCTGTCGCCGATCGAGCCGAGCAGCGCAACCGGTACGAATTCGGTGGTATTGAAGATGAAGGCGGTCAGGGCCAGGGCCAGTACGCCCCACCATGAGTGCTCGGAACTGAAGGCGTCCGGTGTTGCCATACCTGGGGATCGACGAGGGTTGGGGCGCGTGCGGCGCGGAAATCGCGGCCTGGCGTATCGCCGCGATTGTACCAGCGGCGCCTGACACGGCGCGGCGCGGGGCGGCCGCGGGACATGGTCATGACACGGCCTTGCGCCGATAATGTGCGGCACGCTTTCGCGCCCCGTTCGCTCGCCCCTTGTTCGCTCGCCTCCGGCGAGCCAGGAGATTCACATGCGCATTGAAACGTCATTTCTGTTCGATCTCGACGGCACGCTCGTCGACAGTGTCTATCAGCACGTGCTCGCGTGGAAGGAGGCGCTCGATGCCGAAGGCATCGAACTGTCGGTGTGGCGCATCCACCGCAAGATCGGCATGAGCGGCGGCCTGTTCCTGAATCAGCTGCTGCGGGAGACGTCGGGCAACCTCGACGCCGAACGCGTCGAGCGCCTTGCCCGCCTGCATGCGGCCGCGTACCAGCGGCTGCGCGCGCAGGTCCGGCCGCTGCCCGGCGCGCGCGAATTGCTGGCCGCGCTGTCGGCCGCGGGCATCCGCTGGGCGATCGCGACCAGCGGACGAATGGAAACGGCCGCCATCAATCTCGAGGCGCTCGGCGTCGATCCGGCGAAGCACGTCGTGGTCACGCGCGACCAGGTCAAGTACGCGAAGCCCGACCCCGACCTGTTCCTGACGGCCGCCGCGCAGCTGAACGTGCCGATCGAGCACACCGTCGTGGTCGGCGACAGCATCTGGGACATGCTCGCCGCAAGCCGCTGCCGTTCGCTCGGCGTCGGACTGCTGTCGGGCGGTTACGGCAGCGACGAGCTGGAACGCGCGGGCGCGCTGCGCGTGTACGACGATCCGGCCGATCTGCTGTGGCATCTCGACGAGATCGCCGCGCGGCCGTAGGCGTCGGCCGGCCTGTCGGCGCTGACAACGGGGCTACACGACGGGCGGCGCAGCAATTGCGCACAATTGTCCGGCATTCACGTCGGGCTTCGCGGTAGGCACAAAGAGCGTGATGCGTACAACGTCAGGATCAACGCTCACTGCGAGCGACGCCAGCGCGTTTTTGCCAACAAATAATGGCCACACGCGAATATCCGTGAAACCGTGAATTTCACGCATGCGAGAAACATAATTAGCGATTCGCGAGTAGACGCGATTAATTAATTCGCCGATCTATTACAAGATCACTTCCCCTGACATCGGTGGCCGCGATTCCGCATCCCGGTAGACTAGACGAGTTTCGATGAACGAATACGCGTTGCCGACACGCTGACAGGAGCCGCCTGCATCTATCAGCAAGTCAAAGCGGAAACGCTGAGGCAGCAGGAATGCGCTGCCGTTCGTCTCCTGCGAGGGCTGTCCGTTTCTTTACGCCGGTCTGGTACGCAGGATGATGTGACAGTTGTTTTCATTTTTTGCCGCTCGATTTTTTTGGGTATGGATTAATTCTTTCCCCGTCCATTTCAAAGATCACTATCAGAAGCCCTATGCCGGACGTAAAGAAAGTGCCGCATTATGAAATCAAGACATCATCGATCCCATTCTCATTGCCGAAGTGGAAGGAATACGCTGGCGTCAACGGGTGTGTTCCCTTGAATACACCGCACGGGGTTTGCATGGACAAGCTTGCTCCGGGTGAACCCAAGCCCCTCAAGCCTCCCGAGTCCAAACCAGCAAAACCCGAGGCGCTGAAAGCGCCTGATCCAGCAACGATGCCTCCACCCACGCAAGCATCGCCTCGCAAGTCGTCCGAGCCAGCCGACGCCGAAGATTGCGAGCATCCCCCTCCCTTCGACCTGCTGGATGTTCCTGAGGCGATGAAACGAATGAAGTGGCCTGTTGCGGCCAGGCTCGCCAGACGATGGTTCAGTGGCCCCGAGCACGTTTGGGACAACAGCTTCAAAACGGACCAGCCGTTTGACAATGCCACCGTCACCCTTGACTGGGCCCTCAAGTTTGGGAAAGTCAAAAGCGGTATGACGAGCTTATCTCGAAAAATATCTACAATGAAAATGCCAGAGCAAGGTTGAGAGATATGCTGCGGCATGTGGTGAAAGAAAAATTCGCATCTTCGGTAGCTTTCGATTTTCAGACGGTCGGTGACAAAGGTAATCTCGTCGAATTTTGCAGAAAATGGCAATTTCAGCTCGTTAACGTGTCCAGCTTCGACACCACAGGAGGTCTCCCGTATGCACCGACAGATTTGACGGCTGCTCTGGCGAACTTCAATATCTATGCCGCCATTGGGCGTGCGGAGTTTTCCGGAGACAGATATTACAAATACGATAATCATGAAAAAACCAAATCCTACTGCATCGACTTGACCGCATCCATAACACATATCTATGCGTACATAAAAGACAGCTATTCCTTCAATGACGAGAAGTCGCCATCGAGTAGCCAGTACCTGGGACACTGGAATAAGAATGGCATGGTTATTACGAACGGAGGAAGAATCAGGGAGCTTCTGTATCGAGGCGGCGTCAATTCGAATCTTGGCAACTCCATCGAGGTTGAGTCGAAGATCAAATGGAAGTATCTGATCGATGATTTCCTGGATAAACCGATCGACACGCGAAAAGGTCTAGTCAAGAAATTCAGGTCGTGTGATGTGTACTATCCTGTTTTCAACAAAACCTACAACGACTGGCGAATCAAGCATAATCGCGGAGAGGATTTTGTGATATATTCAGAATTACGATATCTTAAATTGACAAATCCCATTAAATTAAGCCTGGGTGAAATATGCAGGTCACCAGAAAAAATTTAATCGTGATCGCGCTCGTTTTGGCGCTGGCGATTCCGTCTCTTACATTGCGGAAATCATACGAGGGTTGCGAAAGCTATACTCGGGCTCTTAACGGAGGAACGAAAGAGTTCGGTGGCGAGAAATACAGAATCGAGCTATGTGGTGCACGTCGCTCGTTTGGCGACGGCGACGAAATTCGACTCCAAGTGATAGGGCCGGCAGGGGATGTGCTGGCGGAGCGGTATTTCGCGGTGCGCACGATTAACGATGCGGCCCCTCGGGAACTAGAGTACGGCGACGACAATATTTTCTACTACGACCAATCGAAGTCGTCTCCGTTGCGCTTCGTCGCCATGCCGCCTTCCAGGATGGACGGGTGGACGGCGCGAATACCTTTGCTGCAACGACTGATCGCGTCATTTTCATGACGAGCAGCATGCGATCGTCAGGACTCGCGTCGATCCAGCAGCGCTGCAAGGACGACCGCACGTCTCGATCGGGGTCGTAGCGGTAAACATAAAGGGCGCGCGCGGATCGCTCACCGGTTCCTTCCACGCGGGCCGCGCATGCAACGATGAACACCCGTCACCGCAACCGCCAAGCCGGTCAGTCGTCGTCCACCCGCTTGTCGATCAGGTACCGACCCCGTTCGACGCCCGCGCGCAGCGCCTCGACCTCGGTCAGCCACTCGGGGCCGGCCGGCTCCGGCACGATCAGCTCGACGCGCGCGCCGCCGACATATATCTGAACCTCGTCGCGCCACGCGCCGCGTTCGTCGCGCCGGGCCCAGACGAGGATTTCATGGCCGCGATACGGGTCGCGAACCTGTGCGTCCTGTTGATGTTGCATGGTGGCCTCCTGTCCTTATCTGCGATTCCGATGCAAAAAATGCGCGCCGCATGACCGCCGCGCGCGCCGCGAACCTTGTGCGCACGCGCCGTGCCCGGCCGGCACGCGGCTTGCGTCCCGTTGCGTATGGACCGTATGGACCGTATCGACAGTCTTGACCGCTCCGGGCCGCCTCGCGCGGGCCGCAAGGATTTCCCATCATGATCGGCCACCTCGAACTTCTCGGACGCCTGCTGCTGGCCGCGCTGCTCGGCAGCGTGATAGGGCTCGAACGCGAACGCCTGAATTGGGCCGCCGGGCTGCGCACGCACATGCTCGTGTGCATGGGCTCCGCGCTCGTGATGCTGGTGTCGACGTTCGGCTTCGAAGACGTGCGCGGGCAAAACGGCGTCGTGCTCGACCCGTCGCGGGTCGCCGCGCAGGTGGTGTCGGGCATCGGTTTTCTCGGCGCGGGCTCGATCCTGCTGCGCGGCGAAGTCGTGCGCGGGCTGACGACCGCCGCGAGCCTGTGGGCCGTGGCCGGTGTCGGCCTTGCCACGGGCGGCGGCATGTACATGGCGTCGATCGGCGCGACGGCGATCGTGCTCGCGATCCTCGCGGGCGTGAAACCGCTCGAGCGCCGCTTCATCGCGCAGCGCCAGCAACGCACGCTGCGGCTCGTGGCCGAACGCGGCGGCCTGACGCTCGGCACGCTGCACGAAGCGCTCGGCCCCGGCCGGGTGCGCGTGAAGCGGTTCATCGTCCAGCAGTCGGACGACGATCCCGGCACCGACGACATTTCGGTTTCGTTCTCGCGCACCAGCGGACCGGAATTTGCCGCCATCTGCGAAACGCTGCAAAGCATCGCCTGCGTACGGACCTGTCAACCCGATTCCGCGTCAAGGAGCTTCGCGTGACCCGCACCGACCTGCTCTCCCATCTCGTGTCGTGCCAGCTCGCCGCGCGCATGCGGTCCGGCGCGTGGCTCCCGACCCGCCAGCTCGTGGGCGCGCAGCGCGCGTGGCTCGCGAGCCATCGCGCCGAATGCGGATGGCTCGAGCGGATCAAGATCGCGGACGCATCGACGACGATCGCGCAAGGCATCTACGACATCGCGGTCGCGCACGGCGATCCGGCCAGCGGCGAACGCGTGCGGCTCGACGCGGATTCGCCGGAACTGCAGGCGCTACGCGCACGCTGCGACGCGCTGCTGCAGCATATCGACGGCGACCGGGACGTCGACGCGCGATGATCGTTCGGGATCACGCGACACGCGCCGACGCGACGGCCGACGGCCGACAGCGCCCCGCACGTTCCCGACCCTGTGCCCGATGTTCTCGCTGCCCCGGATCCGGATCCATCCGGGCGAGCTGCTGATCGACGTGGCCACGCATCGCAGCGTGCGCGGCATGCATCCGGCCACCCTCCACTGATCGCCCCGCATACGCGCGACGCCCGCGACGGGCACGTCGCTTGCGCGGTGAGCCGGTTTCGACCGGACGGAGCTCACCCATGCGAACCGACGCCCTCGACGGACAGGCACTCGACTACTGGTGCGCCCGCGCGCTGTGCGCGGACGACGAAGACACGCTGCGCTTCACCGCCGTGACGCCGACCGTCGTCGTGACGGCCGCCTGCGACGCGTTCCGGCACCTGGATGCCCCGTTCACGCCATCGACATCGTGGGCCGACGCCGGCGCGGTGCTCGACCGCGTCGACGATCTGAGGATCACCCGCCACGGCGACGACGTCGAATGCGACGCCACCTTCGCCGACGGCCCGTCGACCTGCGGCGCGCACGCCCGCGATGCACGCGTGGCGCTGCTGCGCGCGTTCGTGCGTGCGCGCTTCGGCGACGAGATCGACCCGCCGCCGCCGTTCGCGCACCGGATCGAACACGGCGCCGTGGTGCGCTACGACCCCGGCGTGCCGCTGCCCGACGCGGACGACGATCGCGGCACCGGCGACAGCACGGATATCCGCTCGATACCGCGCATGTAAGTGCATGCATGTACCCGGCGTTCATGTAAAAACGACAGTCCCGGCACCGGCCGGCTTCCTGCACACGCCTTGCCCGGCGGGAAACCGCCGGGCGGGCACGCGCGTTGCGGCACACCGGCGTGATCGACTGCCGCCATCCGCTCCGCGCCACGCCATGGACTCCACGCCGACCTTCGCCCCGCACCTCTATTTCTGCGACGCCCGCCTCGTCGGGCCGCTCGACGCATGGCCGCAGACATTCGCGCACATCGCGGGCATGGGCTTCGATCACGTGCTGGTCGGCGGCTTCTGGGCCGCGAGCGTCGCCGGCTTTCCGCGTCACGTGGCCGATTCCCGGCGTCCGGCCCAATCGTTCGCGACACGTGCGAGCGCACTCGAAACCTTCTCGCGGCTCGCCCAGCTCGCCCAGGGCCACGGGCTGCGCCTGCTGCTCGAAGTCGTGCCCGACCGCATCGCGCGCGACAACCCGCTGCGCGCCGAACATCCGGACTGGTACGTCGAGCGCACGCACGACGACGCGCTGATCGATCCGCGCGGCACCGCGCACGCGCTGGACCTCGCCCACGCGAACCTCGGGAGCGACGCGGTGCGCGACGCGCTGGCAGCCTGGTGGTGCGCGCACCTCTGCGCATTCGCCGATGCGGGGGCCGCCGGTTTCCTGGTCGACGCGCCGCATCATCTGCCCGCCGACTGGTGGCCCGGCTGGCGCGCGGCGCTGCGCCGGGCACGCCC